>DAIDBB010000534.1 GCA_027310325.1 bacterium
GCCTTATTCCGCTCTTATTTCTGCCGATGCCGAGACCGAGGGCTGTCTTTATCTGTTTCTGGTCCCAGACGTCCAGGCCGGCTACCGCCTCCCACAGGCCAAAGGATTTTATGATGCCGAGGCCTATGATGTCGGCGGCGACCCTGTCGGCGCTCGCTATGATAAGGTTTGTCTCAGCAGGTGTCCCCTCCCATGGCCCGCCTTCTACCATCGATATCGTGCCGTCGACGATATTGATGTCGGGGGCATAGGCCGTGTTGAACTCCGCTACGACCTCCTCCCAGTGCGAGGGATCTATGATGTACGGCCGCTGCTTCAAGTGCGTGCAGCCGATAAAGTTCTTTAGCGTTATCGAGTAGGAGGCTGACCTATGCGTCTTTATAACCGGAAGGTTTACGATAATGTCTACATCGTACAGCCATTCGGTGACGTAAGCCTTTTTTACGTAAGCGTTGCGCGGGAGACCCACCTCTACCCATCCGTAATCCTCAAATACTACGACCTCGGCCCCGTTGTCCTCGGCGGCCTTTTTTATGCCGTTTCGCCTCATGTTCCTCAAGGTAGAGAGGGTAGCGAATGCCGACATATCGCCGATGTAGACCCTGCCGGCGCCTTCCTCATAGAGTATCTTGACCATCGCGGCAACGACCCTGGGGTTGGTTGTGGCCGGGTTAGGCTGCCCGGATACGACGTTGGGTTTGACAAGTACCTTTTTTCCCCTGATACCGAGCTTTTGAAAGCCGCCTATGAGCGAGACGGCCTCTCTTATCATCCTTTCGATCCCGCCTTCTTCACCGCCGTTGCCGCCAGCCACGCTTACAAGGGCGAGGCCGTCCCTGACGAAGACGTTGTCGCGCGACCGCGGGGCGGACTTCTTCTTGGCCTTGAAGAGGAATTGCGCCATGGCAGGCATATTCCGCGAGAAAAGAAATAATAAAGACGTCCCTATTATCTTAAGTGACGACCGGCGTGATACCATATATATTTTTAACGGACCCGGATTTTTAGCGGCTGTTCAGATTATTATATCAGGTTTCCGGGCCGACCTTCGGAGGAGGGCAGGGGAGGCAAAGCTTTAGATCAGATAACGACGTTCTTAAGTTCAGAAAAGCTATCTATTATCACGTCGCAGCAGGCTTCCTCGAGCTCAAGCTTACCCCTGAACCCGTAGGTGACGCCGATGGTGGATGTGCCGGCCCTTTTGCCGGTCTCGCAGTCTATGGGGCTGTCGCCGACTATCACGGCTTTTTCCGGCTTCATGCCGGATAAACCCAGGACCTTCTCGACGGGCTCGGGATGCGGCTTCCTGTTCGAAAAAGAATCGCCGCCGACGACCGACATGAAATAACCGCTGAGTCCCAGTTCTTTAAGTATCCTTTCGGCAAGGCCCTCGGGCTTGTTCGTCACGACGGCCATTAGCTTATCCAGGCTTTTGAAGTGCCTGAGGGTATCCTCGACCCCGGGGTAGACATAGGTCTTTACTACCAGGTGCTTTCCGTAAAAATATAGGAACCTGTCGCGGGCCTCCGTTATCCTTTCCGACAACGCATCCGGCATCAGTTCTTCAAGGAGCGATTTGACCCCCCAGCCGACGTTCTCCTTTATAGCTTCGATACCCAGCCCGGCGTAACCGAACGCATTAAGGGTCTTGTTAGTAGCCCATGCTATGTCTTCGCTCGAGTCTATTAACGTTCCGTCAAGGTCGAATATTATGAGGTCCGCCCCGATTTCTTTTTTAACCTTCACTTTTAGTCGCTTTTAGAAGAGATTTTGAAAGGATAAGTATACCACAGAACCGCATTCCAAGCTAAGAGATTTCACAGGTCGGCCCTTATCTAAGTCTTTGAAAAAAAAGTGAAAAAAGGGAAAGCCAGATTGACACACTGTAATAAAATGGCATACTTTAAATGGGTGTTGATATATTTATCGGAAGGAGGTGGACGGTAATGTCAGATATAGGATGGGGTAAGAGTTTTGAGTCATCTCAAAAAGATGTTCGCGCCGCCGGGAAGCTTCTTTTCATGTTCTTCCATTCTCCGGCATGCGGAGGGTGCAAAAAGACGCTGGAAGTAACCTTCAAGGACCCTCAGGTCTCGGAATTTATAAACAGGGACTTTGTGCCGCTCGATTTTGTCGTAACGGAAGCGCAGGATATGACGGCGAGGTACAGGGTGGAATGGACGCCCACATTCATAATTACGGATGAAAATGGAGGCGAACTCGAGCGCTGGGTAGGGTATCTGCCGCCCGAAGAGTTTTTGTCGCAGATACACCTTTCCGAGGGGCTTGCGGCGTTCCACAGGGCCAGGTTCAAAGAGGCCGAGAACGCCTTTGAATGGATCATAGATAACCACCCGGACTCTGAGGTCGCTCCCGAAGCCCGGTATTTCATGGGTGTTACCCTTTACAAGGAAACCGGAGACCCTGCGCACTTGTCCCGTACCTGGGAGGCGATGAGCAAGCGGTATCCGGATAATGATTGGACAAAAAAGGCCTCGGCCTGGTCTTAAAGTATCGTTTCGGTCCATGGAAGTAACTCCGGGATCTTTATCGGAATCCCGGGGTTATTTTTTGTACGCTACGTAAACTTTACAAAGGGTATACCATTTGATAATATCTTTTTTACTCGGGCTTTTTCATATGATTTTCTTCGCCCCCTTTTTTATGAAAGGCTGAAAGTATGATAAGGAGAGCGAGGGTGGCCGGGCAATTCTATCCTGAGGACCAGAAGGAACTTATTGGGGCCGTCAAAAGGTTTTTAACCGGCGGAGTCGAGGAGAAGGCCATCGCAATAGTTGCGCCCCACGCCGGATATATATATTCGGGCGTGGTCGCCGGCGCGGTCTATTCGGCGGTGACCGTTCCGGAGACGGTGGTCCTCATAGGGCCAAACCATACGGGGCTCGGCAAGAAGGCGTCGATCATGACGGAAGGGCAATGGGAGACCCCGCTTGGAAATCTCGCCATAAACCGGGCCCTGGCGTCCTCCATCCTCGGCTCTACGGGCCTTTTTTCAGAGGACGCATCGGCGCACCTTATGGAGCATTCCCTTGAAGTTCAGCTACCATTTATCCACTGTCGCAATAGGCGCGCCTCCTTCGTCCCGATAACCGTCATGCACGGGAACTTCAGGGAGTGCGAGGAGATGGGAAAGGGGATAGCCGGGGCCATAATCCGGTACGGAAAAGAGGTTTTAATCGTTGCCAGCTCCGACATGAACCATTACGAGTCCGATAAAATTACAAGAGAGAAAGACAGGCTCGCCATCGACAGGGCCTTAAAATTTGACGCAAAGGGGCTTCTTCAGATTGCGGCTTCAAAGGGGATCACGATGTGCGGCGTCATCCCCGCCGCCATCTCTATCGTTGCGGCCAAGATTCTGGGCGCAAAGGAAGCCAAGCTCGTCAAATACGCCACTTCCGGGGAGACGAGCGGCGATTATGAGCAGGTCGTAGGGTACGCAGGGATGCTTTTTAAGTGATCGTCCGCAAAAAACATAAATAGATTTGAGGAGGGTTTTAGAAATTGACGGTACGCACGCGCTTTGCCCCCAGCCCGACAGGGTATCTTCACATAGGAGGCGCCAGGACCGCGCTTTTCAACTGGCTCTTTGCCAGGCGCCACAAGGGCAAGTTCGTCCTTCGCATCGAAGATACCGATGTCGCTAGGTCCACAAAGGAATCTATTCAGGCGATCCTCGACGGGATGACCTGGCTCGGGCTTAACTGGGACGAAGGCCCTTTTTTCCAGAGCCAGATGTTCGACACTTACAGGAGCCATGCGTACGGGCTCCTCGAAAAGGGGCTCGCGTACAGGTGCTACTGCACCCCTGCCGAGCTTGAGGAAAGGCGGGAGGCGGCGCTAAAGGAAGGAAGGCCCCCCAAATATGACGGTAGGTGCAGGAACAGGACAGACGCCCCCGAGGCTCCTTACGCGATAAGGTTCAAGGTGCCGCCGGGCGTAACCATCGTCCGGGACGTTATAAAGGGCAACATAAGCTTCGATAACGCCTCCATAGAGGACCTTGTGCTCCTTAGAAGCGACGGGACGCCCACATATAATTTCTGCGTGGTAGTCGATGACGCGACGATGGATATAACGCACGTCATAAGGGGAGACGACCACATAAACAATACCCCGAAGCAGATACTCATCTATAAGGCCCTCGGGCATAAGCTCCCGGTATTCGCCCACCTCCCGATGATCCTCGGGCAGGATAAAACAAGGCTAAGCAAGCGCCACGGCGCCACATCCGTTATGGCATACAGGGACATGGGGATACTCCCTCACGCGCTCGTCAACTACCTTGCTCGGCTCGGCTGGTCGCACGGCGACCAAGAGATATTCTCCCGTGCAGAGCTTATAGAGAAGTTTGATCTCGAAAGCGTAGGCAAGTCCTCTGGTGTTTTCAACCCCGAGAAGCTCCTTTGGCTCAACCAGCACTACATCAAGGAAACTGATCCTACGGAGCTTGGCGGCCTTCTTTTGCCATTTCTTGAGGAACACGGCATAAAGGCCGCCGGGGACCAGAGGCTTCCAGGGATCGTAACGACCCTTAAAGAGAGGGTGAAGACCCTAAAAGAGATGGCGGAAGGGGCTCTTTTTTATTTCAGGGAAAAGATAGTCTACGACCCCAAGGCGGCCGAGAAGTTCCTCGTCCCGCCGAGCGATGAACTTTTTACTATCCTTATCGAGAGGCTTTCGGGCCTGGATGAGTTTACGGAGGCCGAGATAGAGAGGGTCTTTAACGCGGTGATTGAGGAAAAGGGGTTGAAACTCGGTAAACTCGCCCAGCCCGTACGGGTAGCCCTTACGGGCGGGACCGTAAGCCCGGGGATATTCGAGATGATGGCTGCAATGGGTAGGGATATGGCCCTTTCGAGGCTGAAGAGCGCCGTTCAATACATGAAGAGTACTGTCGCGGGCTAACGCGGTTTCCATATCTTATAACCAAACCATCTTATTTACTTGACTTATTTGGCCGATATTGGCTAAATAATTGTTTGCCATTGAGAAATGGATGGGGAACCTATCCCCAAATTTCAAACCATACAACGGGTCATGTTTAAAAAAGTACTTATTGCAAATAGAGGCGAGATAGCCTCCAGGATCATCAGGGCCTGCAAGGAGCTCGACATCGCAACGGTCGCCATTTACTCCGAAGCCGACGCGACCTCGCTCTACGTAAAGAAGGCCGATGAGTCGTACATGGTCGGCCCGGGGCCCATCCAGGGGTATCTGAATATCCACCGGATAGTGGACCTCGCCATAAAAGTCGGGGTCGACGCCATACACCCCGGCTACGGGTTCCTGTCGGAGAACCCCAGGTTTCCGCTCCTATGCGAAAAAAAGGGGATAACCTTCATCGGCCCGACAAGCAAGACGATCGCGGAGATGGGGGACAAGGTCATGGCCAGGCGGATGATGAAAAAGGCCGGTGTCCCGATCCTCCCGGGCACGGAAAACTCCGTGAAAGACGTAGATGAGGCCGTAAAGCTCGCTCAAACTATAGGCTATCCGATAATGATAAAGGCCTCAGGCGGAGGGGGAGGCCGGGGTCTGAGGGTGGCGAGGGACCGTAACGAGCTCGTTAACTCGATAACCACGGCCAAGAAGGAATCTCAGGCCGCCTTCGGCCTCTCCGAGGTATTCCTTGAAAAATACATCGAAAAGCCGCACCACATCGAGTTCCAGATACTTGCCGACAAGTTCGGCAACGTAGTGCATCTCGGCGAAAGGGAGTGCTCGATCCAGAGACGGCACCAGAAGCTAATTGAGATAACCCCTTCTCTCATACTCGATGATGACTTGAGAAGGAGGATGGGGGAGGCGGCGATAAAGGCCGCCAGGGCGGCTGACTATACGAACGCCGGGACCGTCGAGTTCCTCGTCGACTCGAACAGGAACTTTTACTTCCTTGAAATGAACACAAGGATCCAGGTCGAGCACGCGGTCACCGAGGAAGTGACGGGCATAGACATGGTCAAAAAACAGATAGAGATAGCCGCGGGCAAGCCCCTCGGGTTCAAGCAGGAAGATGTAAGGATGAACGGCTACGCGATGGAGTGCCGTATCTGCGCTGAAGACCCGAAGAACAACTTTCTCCCGAGTTTCGGAAGGGTCACGGCCTATTACTCCCCCGGAGGCATCGGGGTGCGGATAGACGGGGCCATCTACAAGGATTTCATAATCCCTAGCTTCTACGATTCTCTCGTGGTGAAGCTCATCGTAAAGGGGTCGACCTGGGATGAGACCGTAAGGAGGATGCACAGGTGTCTCGATGAGTTCGTCGTGAGGGGCGTAAAGACGACCATCCCATTCCTGAAGAACATAATGAAGGACGAGGACTTCAGGAACGGCGACTTCGATACCGGGTATATCGACAGGAAGCCGGAGCTTATGGATTATCATGAGTACCATGAGCCGACCGACCTTGTGGCGGCGATATCCGCGGCAATAGCGGCGCACCACGGGCTGTAAAATATACCCATTCATTTCGAAGATAATAAAACGGGGACGGATCTCATAATGCAGAATAAGAGCAAAAACAAAACAAAGGCTAACGATAAAAAGGAACAGAGGACGAGGATAACCGATACGATCCTCAGGGACTCGCACCAGTCGCTCCTTGCCACCCGCATGAGGACCTCGGACATGCTCGAGATAACGCCGCTCCTTGACAGGGTCGGATACTGGAGCCTCGAGGTCTGGGGAGGGGCTACCTTTGACGCGTGCCTGAGGTTCTTGAAGGAAGACCCGTGGGAGAGGCTCCGGACCCTCAGGAAGGCCCTTCCGAACACGAGGCTTCAGATGCTACTCCGTGGCCAGAACCTCGTGGGCTACAGGCACTACTCGGATGACGTCGTAAGAAAATTCGTCGAGAGGGCCGCGAAGAACGGGATCGATATCTTCAGGATCTTTGACGCCCTTAACGACATCAGGAACATCGAGGTCGCCGTAAAGGCCGCGAAGGAAGCCAAGGCCGTCGTGGAGACGGCCATATGCTATACAACGAGCCCCGTGCACACAAACGAGGGGTTTGTGGATATGGCCCTGAAGCTCGTAGGTATGGGCGCCGATACCATATGCATAAAGGACATGGCAGGGCTTTTGACCCCCGGGGCCGCCTATGACCTTGTTTCCAAACTGAGAGAGAAGGTGAGCCTCCCGATCCACATACATTCGCATGATTCGTCGGGGCTAGCGGCGATGAGCTATCTTAAGGCCATAGAAGCGGGCGCCGAGATCGTCGATACGGCGATCTCGAGCTTCGCGTCCGGTACTTCGCAGCCGCCGACTGAAAGCCTTGTGGCGGCCCTCAGGGGGACCCCTTACGATACAGGCCTCGACCTTTCGCTACTTTCCGATATAGCCGACTACTTCAGGAACGTAAGGAAGAAATATAAGCGTTTCGAGAGCGAATACACCGCTATAAACACGAAAACGCTCGTCGTACAGATACCCGGCGGCATGATCTCGAACCTGGCGCACCAGTTGAAGGAACAGAACGCCATCGACAAAATGAACGACGTCCTTGAAGAGATACCGAGGGTGAGAAAAGACATGGGATACCCCCCGCTCGTAACTCCCACGAGCCAGGTCGTTGGGACCCAGGCGACCCTTAACGTCCTCATGGGGGAGAGGTACAAGGTCATTACGAGCGAGACCAGGAATTACTTCAAGGGCCTTTACGGCAGGCCCCCGGGTCATATTGACGAGACTGCCAGGAAAAAGGCCATTGGCGACGAAAAGCCGATAACATGCCGTCCGGCCGACCTCCTTGAGCCGGAACTCGACAAATTGATAAGGGAGATAGACGGAAAGGCAAAGACGATCGAAGATATCCTCACCTACGCGCTCTTCCCGGTAGTCGCCCTCGAGTTCTTCGAGCAGCGCGAGGCCGGAAAGCTCGAGCCCGAGCCTCTGGAAGAAATGAAAGAGCAGGAAGCCAAGACCGCCGTGGTGCCGCATCTCGCCCCGAGCGAGTTTATCGTCACCGTGCACGGGGAGTCCTACAGGGTCAAGGTGGCCGGGGCTGGGCACAAGGTGGAGGGGAAGAGGCCGTTTTTCATATCCGTCGATAACCGCCTTGAAGAGGTAATGATAGAGTCACTAACGGAGGTCATACCTTCGACCGCCGGCGAGATAGAAAGGGCCTCGATCACCCAGTCCGTTAGGCCCAAGGCGAGAAAAGAAGGCGACGTCACGACCCCCATCCCCGGCAAGGTCACGTCCCTTAAGGTCTCGGTCGGCGACAAGGTCGCGGAGGGCGATACCGTGCTGACGGTAGAGGCGATGAAGATGGAAAACGAGGTCCATACGCCCATAAGCGGGGTCGTAAAGAAGATACTCGTCAAGATAGGCGATTCCGTGAACCCGGATGAGACGCTTATAGAGATTGAAAAGGAACAGTAACGATAGAAGAGGCGTCTCATCAAGTCTCGGACCCGCTGGGATACTTGTCCTCGCTCTCATATTCTGCCTCCTTTTAAGTCCGGGCCTGCAGGCTTCCGTCAAGGTAGCGGACTATAAAGTCGTATTCAGGCCTTTTTACGGCGACGACGGAAAATTAAAGATAGCCATCCGCGACTTTAATCTCGGCCCTGTCCCCGAAACCCTCATCGTCGATCCTTACACTTTCAGTACCCGGATAATAAAGAGAAGCGTAATAGCCTTTAGGGTTGCCCCGGACAAGGACTGGTTGGGGACGCCTTACGTTAAGGCCCTTTACAAGTACGCATTGGGGGACAGGCTTCAAAACGGCGGGATAAGGGAAGGGGATGGTGAGTATAAAGGAGTATTTCTTACCGTCGATATGTGCCCATCGAGAAAGGGGATCGACAAAGACCTTTATACCGCGACGGCGGGCCTCACGGGTAATGGGCCGGCGGATATCGCCATAGCCGTTAGCGGACTGTGGATAGAAAGGCACAGAGACGAGTTTAACTGGATAAGGGGCCTTGAAAGTTCGGGTCGGCTCAGGATTACATGGGTAAACCACACCTATTCGCATCCCTATGAAAGCTCAAGGCCTTTAAAGGAAAACTTCCTTCTTACCCCTGGGGTTGACGTGGAAAAGGAGGTCTTGGGTAACGAGGTCCTCCTGATAGAGAACGGCATAACCCCAACGCCGTTTTTCCGCTTTCCCGGCCTCGTCTCCGATAAAGACCTGATGGCAAGGCTCAAGTCCCTTTCACTTATACCCGTAGGCGCGAACGCCTGGCTTTCGAAGGGGGAAGCGCCGGTAAACGGGAGCATAATCCTCGTCCACGGGAACGGCAACGACCCCGCTGGCGTTAAAGACCTTCTGGATTTCTATAATAAAAGGTCGACTGATTTCAGGAACGGAAGCCTTAAGACGCTCCCTCTCGCAGCGG
>DAIDBB010000544.1 GCA_027310325.1 bacterium
TTACAGGCCGGAAGGGAAATAAGGGTGATAGTCGAGAACCAGCACGTGACCGACGAGGGGGCCGTGGTCCTCTCCAAGGACATCGCGAGAAAGATCGAGAAGGAACTCAGTTACCCCGGCCAGATAAAGGTAACCGTCATAAGGGAATCCAGGGCCATAGACTACGCAAAATAATACAAGCGCGCGAATCCGCATTGAAAGGCCGTAAGGGAGACTTACGGCCTTTCGTTCGATATGCCGCCCGCTCTATCGATGAACGAACATACAAAGATACTATTTATAGGCGACATAATCGGAAAACCGGGGAGGATCGCCGTCCGTGAGTTGCTACCGAAGCTTGTCGGTGAGTACTCGCCTGATCTGGTGATAGCCAACGGCGAGAACGCCGCCGGGGGCTTCGGCATAACCCCGGAGGTCGCCGAGGAGCTTAAAAGGCTCCAGATAGACGTCATCACCTCGGGTAACCACATCTGGGATAAAAAAGACGTATACGACTACATCAAGGGCGAAAGACGTTTATTGCGGCCCGCGAACTACCCGCCGGGGGCCCCAGGCGCCGGGTACGCTCTCTACGAGTGCCCCTCGGGGGCGAGAGTAGGTGTGGTGAACCTCGTCGGGAGGGTCTTCATGGATAATGTCGATTGCCCCTTCAGGGCCGGAAAAGATATAGTAAGCAGGCTTAGGGAAGATACACCGGTGGTCTTTGTGGATATCCACGCCGAGACAACCTCCGAGAAGGCGGCCATAGGCTGGCACCTGGATGGCCTCGCAAGCGCTGTTGTGGGCACGCATACCCATATACAGACTTCGGATGAGAGGGTGCTTCCAAACGGGACAGCCTTCATAACGGACGCCGGGATGACCGGGCCCACGGACTCCGTCATAGGCATGCAGAAGGACTCTATCATCCAGAGGTTTTTAACGCAGATGCCGGTAAAGTTCGACGTCGCGAGCAAGGGGATAGAGCTCCAGGGGGTCTTTATAAAGGTGAATTCTTCCGACGGCAGGGCCGTAAATATAGAAAGGATAAAGATACCGCTAAAAAACGAGTAAGGCGCCTTGATTACCGGCGCGGTAACTATCGGGAAAATGGACCCTAAAAAACAGCTGGAGATAATTAAAAGAGGCACCTCCGGGATAATCTCCGAAGGAGAGCTTCTTAAGAAACTCACCGAAGCGTCCGCCAAGGGTAAGCC
>DAIDBB010000552.1 GCA_027310325.1 bacterium
CAGGAAGCTCGCGCACATGGGGGACATCCACGAGGTCATATTATCAGTCTACCGGTATCTGAGGCAAAGAAAAAGGATCTACACGGTAGTGGACGCGCTTGTGGCGCTTGAAGGAAGGAACGGCCCCACCGCGGGCAGTCCCGTCCACATGGGCCTCATCATCATGGGGTCGGACCCGGTGGCCGTCGACGCCGCGTGCGTGAGGGTCATGGGCGCGGACCCTCAAGATATCCCGCATCTCAGGCGTGCCTTAAGAGAGGGCCTATCAGACGCCGCGGAGGTCAAAACCATCGGCAAGGCGATAGACGAGGTAAAAAGGGACTTCGTGTTCCCTGACCTCCGGGAAAAAAGACGTCGGGGCATAACGGGGAAGGCCGCGGGGATGTTATTCAGGAATTACCCTTTGATGGCGGACCGCGGAAGGTGCACGCTCTGCATGGGCTGCGTAAACATCTGTCCGACGGGGAGCGTTAGTCTCAGTAACGGAAGTATAGCGTTTGATTACAGGAACTGCATAAGCTGCCTGTGCTGCTGTGAGGTCTGCAAGGCCCGGGCGCTCGATTACAGGATGGAACACGAGGCCTTATACGAGGGTATAAAGATGATAAAAAAGCTCATTCGCGGGAAGTCCTGACGCCATTCATCTGCGCCCTCAAGCCCATTTTTATGTGCTACGGCGCACAAGGTACTGTGCATAAATGTTAACGATATTTTTAGACCTTCTTCACAAAAGAAATATCCTTTTAATTTTATTTGATAATTTTTTATCAATAAGTTTGGCATTGGCATTGCAGTACGCGATAGATAATGATTTATTACAGGCGTCCTTTATGAACGAGGGCGCAGGCGCCTTAAACGCCCGTGCTTAAGAGTATTTTACCGTTATTTTACCGTCGCCCCGAGACCTCACCTCGAACCATCGCTGAATGCCACATCCCTGACACATCACGAAATATAAACGGCCCGTATGCTAAAAAGGACCTTTGACATAGTCTTTTCCATGACCGGACTTTTAATCGTCTGGCCAATACTCGCAGCCATAGCCTTCATGATAAAGGCCCGTGACCGCGGGCCCGTATTTTATCGCGGCGTCAGGGTCGGGAGAAACAGGAAGCCCTTCAGGATATTCAAGTTCAGGACCATGGTCGTGGACGCTGACAGGATCGGGGGGCCTTCGACCGCCGACGACGACACGAGGATAACCGTCATAGGCAGGTTCCTCAGGAGATACAAGCTCGACGAGCTCCCGCAGCTTATAAACGTGCTCAAGGGGGAGATGAGCTTCGTGGGGCCAAGGCCAGAGGTAGCGCATGAGGTCGAGACGTACAGCGAAAGCGAACTTAGGGTGCTCTCCGTTCGCCCCGGGATTACCGACTGGGCCTCTCTCACCTTCCATAACGAAGGGGAGATCCTGAAGGGAAGCCCTGACCCGCATCTGGCTTACAGGGAAAGGATAAGGCCCGAAAAGCTAAGGCTCGCGCTCAAGTACGTCGACGAGAGCACACTAACGACGGACATTAAGATAATAATCCAGACGCTCGCAACTCTTATAAACACTAGAAAAAGGAGCGCCGGCATATGAACAAACCAAAGGGAGCGGACGATTTCTCAAGATACGAGCGGATATCGAGGAACATCAGGAAGACCATACTAGACACTGTGCACAGGACAAAGAGCCCCCATGTAGGCCCGTCGTTCTCGATAGTCGAGGCGCTTACGGCCCTGTATTTCAGGTTCCTCCGGATAAGCCCCGAGACGCCGGGAGACCCGGAAAGGGACCGCTTCATACTGAGCAAGGGCCACGCCTGCCCCGCCCTTTATGCGACGCTTGCCGAGCGCGGCTTCATGACCGTGGAAGACCTTCAGAAGTTCGCAGTAAACGGCGGCGCTCTCGAGCAGCACCCGAATATAGACATAGGGCGCGGCATAGAGCTCTCAACCGGCTCCCTCGGGCACGGGCTTTCCGTGGGCGCGGGCATGGCGCTTGCGGCGAAGGCGGCGGCGAAGAGGTACAGGGTCTACGTCATGCTCGGCGACGGAGAGCTGAACGAAGGCTCGGTCTGGGAGGCCGTGATGTTCGGGGCCCATCACAGGCTTACGAACCTCGTGGCCATCGTGGACCAAAACGGCGCGCAGGCCCTCGGAGACACGAAGGATATCCTCGACCTCGACCCCCTGGGGGACAAATGGAGGAGCTTCGGCTGGGACGTCGTAGAGATAGACGGCCACGACTTCGCCCAGCTATTCAGCGCCCTCGGCCTTGAAGCCTGCGGAAGGCCAAGGGTCATAATACTCCGGACGATAAAGGGGAAAGGGGTCTCTTTCATGGAAAACGAGCTCCTCTGGCACTACAGACCCCCTGACGAGATCGAATACAGGCTTGCGATGAAGGAGCTCGGGCCATGAGAAACGCTTTTTTCAAGGCGCTCGAGGAGAGCGCCGGTGGAAATGAGGACATCTTCATACTTACCGCGGACCTCGGGTTCAAGCTCTTCGACGACATAAAGAGGAGTTGCCCGGGGAGGTTCTACGACGTCGGCATAGCGGAGGCGAACATGATAGGCATAGCCGCGGGGCTATCGCTCTGCGGCAAGGACGTCTACTGCTACTCCATCGCCCCATTCCTCGTCATGAGGGCCTACGAGCAGATAAGGATAGACGCGGCCTATCACAACTCCAACATAAAGCTTGTCGGGGTCGGGGGAGGGTTTACTTACGGGCTGGAGGGGTTTACCCATTTCGGGCTCGAGGACCTTTCGCTAATGAGGTCGCTGCCAAACATGACCGTCGTCGTGCCGGCCGACGCCTTCGAGGCGCGGTGCCTCGCGATTGCCTGTTCCGGGCACAGGGGGCCGATGTACATAAGGCTCGGCCGTGCGGGCGATCCGGCCGTCCACCGCTCTTCGCCCGACTTCAGGATCGGCAAGGCAATCGTTATGAGCGAAGGCAAGGGGGTTGCCATCTTCGCCACCGGCAGCATGGTGCATACCGCCATGGAGGCCGTACGGCTGCTTAAAACGAAGGGGATAGACGCGACACTCGTAAACGTGCATACGCTGAAGCCGCTCGATATCGAGGCCATAAAGTGGGCCGCACTGGACCATGACGTCATCTTCTCTCTTGAAGAGCATAGCGTAAACGGCGGGCTTGGCACCGCCATTGCCGAGGTGATCTCGGAGATGGGATACAGCGGGTTTTTTAGGAGAATCGGCATCGAGGACGCGCCACGGCGCCCCGTGGGTGACGCCTTCCACCTGAGAGAAAGGCACGGGCTTACAGCCGAAGGCGTAAGTGACGCGGTATTGAAGGCGCTCGAGGAGGCGTACCTCTGAGACGGGGGCCTGGGGAAAAAGCGGGCGGCAGCGTATGGATGCGTAAAACAAAATAAAACAAAGGAGCCATGAATATGGCGTACAAAGTCCAGTTCGTAAATCCGGCAAAGTGCTACAGGAAGATGAAGCCAGAGCTCGACGCGGCGTACCTCGACTGCATGGAAAATGGGGAGCTAATCGACAGGCGCCACTTGAAGAGGTTCGAGGAGAACCTCGCCGCGTTCGTCGGGACAAGGTTCGCCGTGGGGCTGAATAGCGGTTACGACGCGCTCCACATGTCGCTGCGGGCCGCGGGCATAGGGCCGGGCTCCGAGGTGATAGTGCCGTCACACACGTTTGTGGCCACCTGCTCTGCCGTCGTTAACGCCGGGGCCACCCCGGTGCTTGTCGACGTCGGAGCCGACTTCAACATCGACGCCGGGAAGGTAGAGGAGGCGATAACTGAAAAGACAAAGGCGATAATTCCGGTCCACCTTAACGGCTACATGGCCGACATGGAACGGATAACGGACATAGCCGAAAGGTACGCGCTCGCCGTAATTGAGGACGCGTGCCAGAGCCTTGGGAGCTCGATAAAGGGCAGAAAGGCCGGCGCCTGGGGCCTGTCCGGGTGCTGGAGCTTCTATCCCTTCAAGATACTCGGCGGCTACGGCGACGGCGGGGCCATAACGACCGATGACCCGGCGGCGGCCATCTTTGCCCGCCGCATGAGATATAACGGGGAGGACCGGACCACCGGCGAATATCACGGCCACGGGTTCACCTCTCTCCTCGATAATCTCCAGGCGGCGTTCCTCGACGTAAAGCTCAAGCGTTTCCCGGATAATATCAAAAGAAGGAAAGAGATAGCAGGGATGTACAGGGAGGGCCTTTCCGGCATACCGGGCCTTGCGCTGCCCCACTACGACAGGCCGGGGTTCGACCACGTGTACCAGAACTACGTGGTAAGGTCCGCCCATGGAAACGAGTTCTCGGAGTTCCTTAAAAAAAGCGGGGTCGAGGTGCTGACGCAGTTCCGCAAGCCCTATTATTTGCATAGCGGGCTAAAGCTTAGCGACCGGAGCTTCCCGGAAACCGAGGCCTTGAGCAGGGAGGTCTGCTCGCTTCCCATGAACCCTGAGCTCGAGGACGAAGACGTCGATTACGTGATAAAGACCGTCCGGTCGTTTCACTTCGCCTGTCAGGAGTGAGCGCCATGAAGAGACTTTCGGGGATAACGGAGTCCTTTACCGAGTCGGTGATACGCGAGATGACAAGGGTATGCGACGCCGCCAACGGATACAACCTCTCGCAGGGCTTTCCTGACTTTGAAAGCCCGGATGAGATAAAAAGGGCGGCGACGGAGGCGATAAACAAGGGCCTGAACCAGTACCCGGTAACGTACGGGGAGCGCGAGCTCAGGGAGGCGATAAGCAGGAAGGCCCGTGCATACAACGGCATAATCTCTGACCCTGAAACGGACGTAACCGTCACCTGCGGCGCGACCGAGGCGATGATAGCGACCTTGAAGGCCATCATAAACCCGGGCGACGAGATAATAGTCTTCGAGCCCTTCTACGAGAACTATGGACCGGGCGGGATGCTCTCCGGCGCTGTCCCCAGGTACGTAACGCTCCATCCCCCCGACTGGTCGATAGACCCCGGGGAGCTTGAGCGCGCGTTTAACGATCGTACAAAGGCCATAATAATAAACACCCCGAACAACCCGACGGGGAAGGTCTTTACGAGGGAGGAGCTCGATATGATAGGCGGGCTCTGCGGCAGGTGGGACGCCTTCGCGATAACTGACGAGATATACGAGCATATACTCTACGGCAACGAAAGGCACGTATCGCTTGCGAGCCTTCCGGGCATGGAAGACAGGACCATAACCATAAACTCCATTTCAAAGACTTATTCGGTCACGGGCTGGAGAGTGGGCTGGGCCATAGCCCCGAAAAAGATCACGAGCAGCATCCGAAAGGTACATGATTTCCTCACTGTCGGCGCTCCGACGCCCTTCCAGCACGCGGCTGCCACGGCCCTCGCGTTCCCCGAGGCGTACTATTCTAATCTCCGCGCCAGGTACAGCGAGGCGCGGTCTTTTCTCTTCGATACGCTCGTTGGGGCCGGCTTCAGGTGCGCCATGCCGAAAGGCGCCTACTATATACTGGCCGATATATCCGGCCTCATGGAAAGGCTCGGGGCGGACTCGGACGTGTCGTTCAGCCATAAGCTTATCGAGCTTACGGGGGTGGCTACCGTTCCCGGCTCATCGTTTTATTCGGTAAAAGAGAAGGGCAGAAGGCACGTAAGGTTCTGCTTCTGCAAGAGGCAGGAGACGCTTGACGCGGTAAGTGACGCCCTTGCCAGGCTCCGCGAGAGTCCGGTCCTTTGAGCGTGAGGACTTCCGGGAAAAAACTTTCCGATACCCTCTCCGGAAGATTGAAAGATTATTCGACAATAGACCTTAAAGGACCTTGAAGAATGAAGATCGTTTTCCTTTGCGGAGGTCTCGGCACGCGCCTTCGGGAAGAGACCGAGTTCCGTCCGAAGCCCATGGTGGAGATAGGCGGCAGGCCCATACTATGGCACATAATGAAGATATATTCGAGTTACGGGATGAACGACTTCATCGTCTGTCTCGGATACAGGGGTTACGTGATAAAGGAGTACTTCGCCAATTACTTCCTCCACCAGTCGGACGTGACTTTTGACCTCAGCGAGAACCGGATGCATATCCACGGCAACCACTGCGAGCCGTGGAGGATCACCCTTGTCGATACCGGCGAAGGCACGATGACCGGCGGGAGGCTAAAGCGCGTCAGGGAGTTCGTCGGCAACGAGACCTTCTGCTTCACGTACGGGGACGGGGTGAGCGACGTAAATATCGGAAGCCTCATAGAGTTCCATAAGAGTCAGGGCGTCCTTTCGACCGTCACGGCGGTCCAGCCCCCCGGACGTTTCGGGGCCCTCGATATAGTCGAGGACAGAATAGTCGGGTTCCGTGAAAAACCGCAGGGAGACGGCGGCTGGATCAACGGGGGGTTTTTCGTCCTCGAGCCGGGAGTATTCGACTACATAGATGGCGATTCGACCGTATGGGAGAAGGAGCCGATGGAGAGGCTTTCAAGGGACAAGGAGCTTTCGACGTACAGGCACACCGGGTTCTGGCACCCGATGGACACGCTTCGCGATAAAAACTTTCTCGAGGAACTCTGGGCCTCGGGAAGGGCTCCCTGGAAGGTCTGGAAATGAGCCGAGCGATAAAAAGGTCTTTCTGGAAAGGCAAAAAGGTCCTCTTGACCGGCAATACCGGTTTCAAGGGGAGCTGGCTGTCCTTATGGCTAAAGATGCTCGGGGCTGATCCCGTGGGCTATTCACTTGCGCCTCCCACCAATCCAAGCCTCTTTGAGGCCGCGCGGCTCGCCGGCGTGGCCGAAACCATAAGGG
>DAIDBB010000575.1 GCA_027310325.1 bacterium
TAAATATCGTCAAGGAGGAGATCAACGAATATTACTGGGATTTCACGATAACTGGCGATCTCGTGGAGCTCCGCAACATCGCTACCGTCGCCGACCTGATAATAAGGTCAGCAACGCTAAGGAAAGAATCCAGGGGGCTCCATTACAATCTCGACTATCCTGAAAAGGACGACCTTCATTTCAAGAAAAATACTGTCTTGAAAATCGGTCAGCGCGCCGGATGAAACTTGAGGGTAACCGTTGTCCCACGGCCTTTAACGCTATCAACCGTTATCTCGCTTCCGTGGTCCTGGATGATCCTGTAGCAGATAGTGAGCCCCAGGCCCGCCCCCTCAAGCTTTGAGGTCTGAAACGGGTTGAATATCTTCCTTATCTCTTCCTTGCTTATTCCGCATCCGTTGTCGGTTATCTTTACGGATATTGTCTGGTCTATGGCCGGAAAAGACTCGACGGTGATCTCGCCCTTATTCTCTATCGCCTCGACGGAGTTCTGAAGTATGTTAAACATGGCAACCTTCAGGTTTTTGTAGTCCATCCTGACCGGGGGCGGCTCCTGCATGAGATTTACTTTTACGGTAATTTCTTTTTCCTGACCTTCTATAAACTCCTCTATCTCTTTTACTGCCGCGTTTATAACGTTATTAATATCGCCAACGGAGAGCGTTGTCGTAAGTATCCTTTTGTACTCGTCGATCCTCTGGAGCATCCTTTCAAGCCGCTCCACGGACTTTATTATGTTCTGCGCGTAAAGCTTACGCTGGGGAGCGGTCTCGCCCTCGAAAAGACGCCGTGCCATCCCGCCTATGGCCGTAAGCGGGTTTCTCACTTCGTGCGCTATGCCGTCGACCATCTCTCCGAGCGCGGCCATCTTCTCGGTCTCTCTTA
Organism: bacterium; assembly: GCA_027310325.1. Lineage (GTDB taxonomy): Bacteria > Desulfobacterota > GWC2-55-46 > GWC2-55-46 > GWC2-55-46 > JAKAIQ01. Next base: position 886 of record DAIDBB010000575.1, read on the forward strand.
GCCGAGTCTGCAGCGCCCGCATCCTTAAAAGGGATCTGACTCGCGCCGACACCTCCACGAGGCTGTAAGGCTTATTGATGTAGTCCTCGGCTCCCGCTTCCAGCCCCTGGACCTTGTCGTCTATCTCGCCCCTTCCAGTCAATATGATGACCGGTATATACCTTGTAGCTTCATTGGACTTAAGCCTCCTCAGCGCCTCGTAACCATCCATCACGGGCATCATGACGTCCAGAAGTATAAGGTCCGGGGCGGCGGCGTTGACCTTGGCTAGCGCCTCCGCACCATTTGACGCCCTTTCAACATCGTAGCCGTCGAGCAGGAGCTTTTCAGAAAGAAGCGCGCGGTTTTGCTCATCGTCATCGACTACAAGCACTCTCGGTTTCATTTACTTACCTTGCCTCAATACGTCCGTATTCGCAACTATGCCCTCTTTTATTCCGTTAAAAAATCTAACCTTGCGCGCATCGCCAATCTCCTTATAAATGCCTATTATCCTGTCGAGGCTTCCTATGGCCCTTGAAAGATCGCCGCTATTAAGGCTTACGATATAGGATTTTTCCAGAAGCTGGGCCGATGCAACTTGATGTCCATCTTTGTACTGAAGCTCTGAAATGCTTTCAAGGTCGAGGGCGATATTCCCGGCGTCGCCCGACTCCCTGTCTATCTCATACGCGTCACTGTAGTATTGCATGGCCTCACCGGTCCTTTTCTGAAGACTCTTGACAAGGGCTAAGGTCCTGAGCGAATTCGCCACTTCAAACCTCAAATTCTTCTCCCTGTTGACCTTGAGAGACTCCTCTGAAATGGCAAGTGCCTCATCGAGTCTTCCGGCGCGTATGCAGATATGGGCCTTGAGAACAAGTTTTTCTCCCGCTTCACGGCCATGGCCGTAATCCATCCGAATGGACTTATCGATGTAACCTGCGGCCGAGTCATTTTCACCGGAAAGGTAGTCTGCCCTGGCAAGGATGAAATAGACATCGGAAAGCGTTTTATGGTCTTTAAGCTCCCCGGCAAGTTTAACGGCCGCGTCCAGGTGTTCCTTGGCCCGCATGTAATCTCCGGTGTCTACAAGGCCCATGCCAAGACCGACGAGGTCACGAAGCTCCCCGCGCCTGTTATCAAAGCCATGGTCGATCCTGAACGCTTCCATGAATCTCTGAAGGGCGTTTTTGTAATCGCCGTTCCTGTAAGCCTCCATCCCCCTCGAAGCGGCCTCATCCGACTTCGCAGCCATGAAGGACGTATCGCTCCCGCCCTTCGGAAGTGATGAACAACCGCTCAAGGGGATAATACACAGGCACATCACAGCAGTAAAAATCCGGCAAGTCTTCGCGGTCATCTCTAAAAGATTCGGAGCCTTAAAATCCGCCTTTCCTTTTTTGGCACAAAAAAGATTGAAGAATTCCGCAATAAATGACGGCGTTCTTCAATAGTATACGAGCCTTCTAGAACCCTGCCCTCAGAAGCACGAACGGCCCTACAAGAGTCAAATCCTCTTTGACATTTTGTTTCTCGATATACACGATAAGGGCCCTGTACCCCCCTGATATGGTTACAAAAGGGATCGTATTGATGTTAAGCGCCAGCTCTCCGTCCGCAGTATATAGCTTGTTGG
>DAIDBB010000590.1 GCA_027310325.1 bacterium
CGCTTAAGAAGCTGATGGAGACGGCCCCAGGGATGGAAGAGATGATGGGAGGCATGATGGGAGGTGCTACCGGCGAGAAAGGGGAGGGCGTAGTGACCCAGGAGAAGGCCGCCGGGGAGGTTAAGATCAACGCCGCCTTCAGGAACCCCCAAGACGTTGGCGGCAAGGAAGATCTCGAGTTCGGGGTCAAACTCGATACCCATACGGTTGAACTTGAATCCTACAGGTTAGACAAAAGCGTCTTACTGAGGGACGAAAGCGGCGCTACCTACAGCCCGGTTTCGGCAGAGGCTTCCGGCTCAGGCCACCACAGGGAAGCGGAGATAAGGTTTAAGAACCCTGGAAGGACCAAATTCGTGGAACTGCTTTTCAAGGACCTCGCAGGTGTAAAGGAGACGGTCTTTAAATGGGAGATTAAGGAAGCGGCGAGGTAGAGCCTGCTTCGAGCGGCCGTTCATCTCCAGGGCTGGCGATGAACGGCCGTTTTCATAAATCGCCCTCGATATAGGATCATGGTGGATAACAAAATATATCCCTGCCTTTGCCTATACAGTCATAGCCGGAGGGGCGTTAATGGGGATTTCTTTCGCCGTGCAGGCCCTGACCTCCCTGTATCAGATGTGGTTTTACAGGTGAAGTGCAGAAAAACACAGGAGAAATAAAATGAAAAGGATGGTTGTGGCCGTTCTGGTCTATGCTCTATTGATAGCGGCGCCGCTGTCCTTTGCTGATGATGGTCATATGAAAGACCACACCGGCATGGAGGGGGCGAAGCCTCCTGAAACTAGGCATAAAAACGGCTTTACCCAGGAACTGAGAAGTGGTGGGGTCACGGCCAGGGCTACATACAAAAACCCGCTGGGAAATAAGCCGCCCGTCTTTAAGGTGTCCCTTGACAGCCACGATATCAACTTCAACATATATGAATTCGCTAAGATCATAGTGCTACGTGACGACGCGGGGAGGCTGTTTAGCCCTGAGATAATCTCTTCATCCGGCTCAGGCCAGCACAGGGAGGCAACCGTTGAGTTTAAGGGCGCCGACGTCTCATCCGCAAGGTTTATCGAGCTGGTGGTAAAAGACGTGGCCGGAGTTCCCGAGAGGGTCTTCAGGTACGACATCAAAAGGTAAGATCTTCGGTAGGAGCGTATGGAGGAGATAAAGGCTTATATCCGCCGCGAAAAGGCGGAGGAAGTGATATTCGCCCTTGAGGAGGCCGGGGTCCCTGGCTGCACGGCGGTTGTGGTAAAGGCCGTGGGCGCAGCCGTCGTGCCTGAGGAGAGTATCATCTATCGATAGACTATGATGAGAAAACCAGCCCCATCACGAAGCTCGAGATTATCTGCAAGGACGATGACGCATCAAGGCTCGTGGAGATAATAAGAAAGACCGCCTACAGCGGCCGCAAGGGCGATGGGATGGTCTTTGTATCGGATATAAGCTATGCTGTTAAGATAAGGACCGGAGAGACGGGGGATGCCGCCCTGGTCTCAGAGCCTGACACGAAAAGGAAGAAACAAGCACGGCCTTGATTACTCGCTCCAGCAGATGCTCAGGCTGTTACAACTTAATCTCTTCGAACGCCGGGACCTCTTGAGGCTCTTGCGAGGCGAACCGGATAAACCGATTAACACTTGTTTAAACCAGCTTCCCCTGGCTATAAGTTAATGGGACAGCAATGATAAAAAGTATAAAACCATCATGAAGGCCCATCAGCTCGCAGTCGTAAATTTTTTCAAGACACTCAATCCCGGAA
>DAIDBB010000593.1 GCA_027310325.1 bacterium
GTACTATATTGAATCGATTGGCGGTAAGGCCGTGGCGATAGACTGGCACGACAGCCATATTTCCAGAGGTGATATAGTGGTCTTTTCGACGAACCATTACAGGCCGGGCCGCGTAAGGCCCTTGATCCCTACGATCGAGGCGCTTCGCCTTACTCCGTCCGGCCATCCCGCGACGGTCGGCGCCGAAAGCCACGCTAAAACATCGGCGGGCTTTTATTCAAGCACCTGCTCGGCCCTCCCATATTTCCTGGGGCCGCAATCCGAGGATGTTTATCTTATAAAGTACGCAACCGCAGACGGCGATCTGCGGCTGCCCTTCGACCCCGGGACCAAGGCGATCCATATCCCGGCGACGTGGACAACGGTATTCGGCGACGACGTATGAGCCACCCCCCCCCGGTGATTGGGCCATTCCCCGGGCGTAGGTCACGCGCCTCCTGAATGCGCGCCCTTCTCCTACGCTACTTTTCGATATAGTCGTGGTATTTTTCGGGGATATCGGCCCTTATGGCCCAGGAGTTGACACGTATAGAGTACGAGCCGTTGGTGCGATCCACGGACCCGGTCGCGAAAGGCGCTTTCAGCAGAAGGATGGGACCAGCAGAGCAGCGCAGCGCCGCCCGCCCTGCGTATACGCCCATGCGCCACCTTTTCACCCGGGCAAGGTGCCGTCAATACAAAAGTATTTAAGAGATAATTCAGTCATCAGTCTTTAGCGTCACGGCGACGGCCTGACGACCGCCATTCTCCTTTGAATCGCCGTTTATGAGCAGCCCTGTGAGCATGTCCTTGTCCACTTCGTAGCTCAAGTTAAAGGAGCATGTCCCCGCCGCGTCGTTTACGATAATAAGCTGTTTGTTCAGTTGCCGCGGTTCGCCGCCGGAACAGAAGGCATTTACAAAGATAAGCTTTTTTCCGTTTTCCTCGTAGCCCTGATACTGGAACGTATAGGCCCTCCATTCCCCGATCCTGCGGCCCTCGCTTTCGGCCCGGGCCCGCACAAAAGGCTCGATCTGCCCCTTGATCCTTGAGACCGTTTTTGCGTCCGGGATCCAGGTGCCTCCATCGACCTTGACCCAGTGGTTTTCTGCGGCGCTCGCGCTAAAAGCGAAGCCGAGCATTAACGCGGTCAGAATCGTTCGTATCGGTAGTCTCATACAGGCCTCCTTTTCCTAATCAATGGATTGTCAGCGTACGGTGTGCGTTGGGGATCGAATGTAAGTCCCTCTCATTTGGCGTTAACAAAGACAAGAAATAGGATTAATAAGGGGGCGCGAGTCCGATAAAGAGCCCTCGTATCCTTACTTTCTTTAACTGTGTGAAGCCTCCATACAGTAAAAAAACTCGCTTATCAGTATTTCGGGATATTCTGTTAAAACTTTAGCCAAAAAGATAAATAATTGATTACGTTACTCATTTTCCTCTTCGCTTCGATAATATAAGATCGGGGTCTTCCTGACCCAAATTTAGCACAGTCCAAAGAAAAAGGGCTACGGCAAAATGCCGTAACCCCTTGATTTTCTGGCGTCCCCACGGCGTTTTCAATGTTGGAAAATTTATTTATTCCGTTCGAGTTCACCATAAGCCCGGTGGACGATCTATCCCCGCCGGGATATACGTTTGTTCTGCCTACCGGAAATTTTCCTCACCTTTAAGGTCTACAGTTTAAGCC
>DAIDBB010000596.1 GCA_027310325.1 bacterium
GGCTTAAACTAACCGCTATATGACAAGCATGTGGCCGTTGTTATTCAGCCACTTTTCATGCGCTCTAAAGTCCGGGCAGAGCTCGGCTACCTTGAGCCAGAACCTCTTTGAGTGGCTTTTTTCATAGATATGCGCGAGTTCGTGGAGGACCACGTAATCGAGAACGCCAAGGGGCGCCATGATAAGCCGCCAGCTGAAGTTAAGGTTTCCGTTCGTGCTGCATGAACCCCAGCGCTTTCCGGCCCCCGTAATCCTGACCCTCCTGTATTTTATACCCGAAACAGAAGCGTGGTAGAGGGCCCTTTCGGAGATCTTCCTTAAAGCCTCCTGCCTGTACCAGCCTATAAACAGGTCCCGTGCGTTACCTACGTAGTCCCTTGATAAAAGGAAGCCACCGTCGAAGAGGAGGGGAACGGCCTGTCCTTCGACGACGGTCAACCGGAACATCGCCCCGAGATACATAAAGCCCTCGCCGTCCGCAAATCCCCTTTTGGGCACAAGCCGCAATCTTTCTCTGGCCTGTTCCTGCTTCTGATGGATCCAGGACATCCTTTTATCGATTATTTTCTTTACCAGCCCGTTTGAAGCGTGTAACGGTACGCGCACCACGACCCGCGCGTCGCCGTGGACCTCTATAGCGAAGGTTCTTCTTCTGGACCTGATTATTTCAGAGATTTCGATCTTCATGTCGAGCAATCATTCTCAAATTATACTAACGCAGGAGTGAATACCGGTCAAGCGCGTGCATGTAATAGAAAAAACCTTGACCATTATCTTTCCGGCATGATTAAATTCAGTGCCAATTTTATGCTGATACATCCGTTCAAAAGAAAACTCCTCATTCTCTGGTTCTCCCCGGTCGTATTCCTTTTTGCATCCGGCCACGTCCTCGCCGGCTCATCCGTGAACGCTTCGGTAGGAAGCGCGGTCTACCGGGACCTGGAACGTCTTGAGGTGAAGGGGCTCATCGACTCCGCGCTCTTTTCCACAAGGCCGTTCGGACGTTTGGAGGTGGCTAGACTTATAGGAGAGGCCGCGGAAAGACAGGCGTCATCGATGAAGGACGGTCAAGAAATAATTTCAAGGCTTGAAAGCGAGTTCAAGGACGACATGGGGTATACCGGGGCAAGCTACCTCAGGCCCGAAGGCGTTTACATGAAATCCGTTTACTCGGCGGATGATAGGCCTTTTTTTCTCGACATAAATAATAACGGGGACTCTTTTACAAGAGGCGGCAACTTAAGGGTCGGGTTTGCCGCAAGGGGCGGGCTCTTTGACACCTTTTCATTCTACTTAAACCCTGAGTACAGGCTTGACGGCCCGGGCGGCAGGGGAGCGCTTGTGCTGGGATATGTGACCATGGATATGCTTGGCGCTACCATCGAAGCTGGAAGGGATTCCATGTGGTGGGGGCCGGCGTACCACGGGGACCTCCTTGTTACGAATAACGCGAAGCCCTTCGACATGATAAAGCTTACCTCCCAGCATCCGTTTCTTCTGCCGTGGATATTTAAATATATAGGTCTCATAAAGCCGACGATATTCCTTACGCACCTCGACGAGCACAGGGATTTTCCGAGGGCCAACCTACTGGGCATGAGGCTCGACCTGAAGCCGACCCGGCACTTTGAGCTGGGGCTTACCCGTGTGGTCCTTTTTGGCGGTCACGGGAGGCAGAAACTGAGTTTTTCAGATTGGATAAAGATCTTAACCGTAAATAACGGCACCGAGCATTCGAACTCGCCCATTAACGGCGACCAGATAGCCTCGATAGACGCCTCTTACGTCTACGTGAACAGGATCAGATGGGTCCCTTTATCAGGCGCCAAGGTTTATATAGAGTGGGGCGCGGAAGATTCATCGGGCAGCGGATGGCCATCAGGATACGCGAATGTGTACGGCGCGTTCGTTGATGGGCCGCTGTGGCTTGATGGCGTCGATCTGAGGATAGAATGGGCCAATACGGCCCGTAACGCGAGATACGGCCCCTCCTGGTACACGCACGGCGTATATACCACGGGATACAGATACGGCGGAAATATAATAGGCCACCATATGGGTACCGACGCGAGGGACCTCTACTTCCGCGCCCAGTATCATCTTGGAGAAAAAGCTACGTTCGGGATTGAAGGCGACTGGGAGCGAAGCGGCATCCATAGCGCATTGGTAACTCAAGAAAAGTGGATCGGGACCGATATACTGTATTATCCGTCTGAGTACGTGACACTGCAGGGCGGCATGGGCTATCAGACGTTTGACAAGACCGACCTTAAGCCCGGACCCGCCGTCTGGGCAAAGGCTTCTTTGAATTTTTAAGGTGTTTATACAATTTTGCTTGACTATTGTTAAAATTAATGATAATTAAAATTAGATAAAATTAATTATAATTAATCATGAAGTTTAGTTAAGTGAACTCCCGCGGACTGAAGCCCGCAGTTTCTTTGGGCTACTTGAAGCGATTTACTTTTGCATCACACCAGGCTGCCATTCATCCCCAGCCTTAAAAGGCCGGTGGTTGCTGGCAATTTTTCTAAATAAAGATTTTTAATTTATACAAAATCTTTATGTCCAAAAAGCACACTTCTACATCTTCTGCCATTCAAACGCAAAAAATGGAGGCACTTGGTCAGTTAGCAGGTGGCCTTGCGCATGACTTTCGGAATATTCTAACAGTTGTTATTGGAAATGCAAACATTTTAAAAGAAAGTTTGATCTACGATGCGGCATTGATAGAGAATGTGGAACTCATCCTTGAATCATCAAATAAGGCGGCGAACCTGATTCATGGTCTTCTTATGTTCAGTAGAGAAAAGGAAGCCAATCTCAAAGTAGTTGAGCTTAATAGAATAATACGCAAGAGTGAAAAGCTTTTATCGAGACTAATTGAGGAAGATATTACTATTCAGGTCATTTATCCAAATAAACGTTTTACAGTAATGGCAGACGCTAGTTTAATGGAACTAGTGTTTATGAATCTTGCCACAAACGCAAGGGATGCAATGCCTGATGGTGGTGTGTTAACCATCTCTACAGAAGTGATAGAGGCGGATAAAGCATTTGTAAAAGCGCATGGATTGGATAAAGTTGGTAGTTATGTTTTAATAACATTTAAAGATACTGGAGTAGGGATGGAGGAAAAGACGAGCAAGAGGATATTTGATCCATTCTTTACAACTAAAGTGGTTGGCAAAGGAACGGGGCTTGGTCTTGCAATCGCGCATGGGGTAATCAAACAACATAATGGATATATAAATGTGGATAGTGCATTAGGTAAAGGTACGACCTTTCAAATCTATTTACCTCTAGCCAAAACAGAAGCAAACTATCAAACTGCCATAAACCATGCATTACTTTCAGGCGTAGGTACAGAAACAATATTACTAGCAGAAGATGATGAGGAAGTCAGAAAATTTATAAAAAAAATGCTGGAGAAATATCGTTACCATGTCATCCAGGCAAGGGACGGGCGCGAGGCGATAAAAAGAATTAAAGAAAATAAAGACAAAATCGCACTTGCAATTCTTGATGTTATAATGCCAAGAAAGACGGGCAAGCACGTCTATGATGAAATAAAAAAAGTCGCACCGAACATCCAGACCCTTTTTGTAAGTGGTTATGCGAATGATATTCTTCATAAAAGAGGCGTGCATGAAAGTGGGCTTAATTTGATAACAAAACCCATCATTCAATCAAAATTTTTAAAAAAGGTCAGGGAATTACTAGATCATGGAAAATCAGTCAAAAACTTTTCTTAAAAATAAAGAAAGAAAGCGATGATCGCACAAGCTCAGAGAAGACATTCACTATTGATAGTTGATGATGAACCATTTGTTAAAAAGACCATAAGATTACTTTTACGTGACCATTATGAGACTTTTGACGCACAAGATGGATTTGAGGCTCTTGAAACCGTAAGGTCGAGATCGATAGATTTGGTGCTTATGGACGTGATCCTTCCGGGGATGGACGGGCTTAAAACCCTTGAGAAGATAAGGGAGGTTGACGGAGACATGGGCGTGATCATGATCTCCGCATGCGACAGTGCCCAAAAGGCAGTCGCGGCCCTCAGGATGGGTGCTTATGATTATATAACAAAGCCCTTTAACAACGACGACCTCCTTTCTACGATCAAGAGGTGCTCAGAGAGGCTTAATCTCGAAAACGAGGTCGAATATTTAAAGGAAGAACTGCAGACCAGGAGCGAATACGGCGATATCATAAGCAAGTCTCCGAAGATGAAGAAAGTCTTCGAACTCATAAAGGCCGTAAGCAATACGTCATCAAGCGTCCTTATAACCGGCGAGAGCGGCACCGGCAAGGAGCTTGTGGCCAGGGCTATACAATCGATGGGAGGGAGGAAAAACAAACCTTTTGTAGCGGTCAACTGCGGGGCCGTCCCGTCGGAGCTTATGGAAAGCGAGCTTTTCGGCCATGAGAAAGGGGCGTTTACCGGGGCTTATACGAGAAAGATAGGGAAGTTCGAGTATGCCGACGGTGGGACCGTTTTTCTGGACGAGGTATCGACCCTTCCGATGCACCTCCAGATAAAGCTCTTAAGGGTGCTGCAGGAAAAATCATTTGAACGCGTTGGAAGCAATATCCCCATAAAGGTGGATATAAGGGTGATAGCCGCGACAAACGTGGACCTTGAGAATGAGGTCAGGAAGGGGAATTTCAGGGAGGACCTTTATTACAGGCTTAAGGTCGTGCCTATTAAACTACCCCCGCTCAGGGAAAGGAAAGAGGACATACCGCTTCTTGTCCGCCATTTTCTCGAAAGGCACAGCGGGAAATGCAATAAGACCATACCCGGGATAAAGCCTGACGCCTTGGCCGCCCTCTGCGAATACTCGTGGCCTGGAAACGTGAGGGAGCTTGAGAATTTCATCGAATTGCTAGTTGTGCTGGCCAAGGATGGGAGGGTAATATCTTACGAGGACTTACCTGTATTCCCCATCGATACTAAGGGCCATTCCTTAAAAGAGAATATCAATTTCCGGGAGGCGTGCCGGTCGTTCGAGAGGCATTACATAGTGGGGGTGCTCAACAAGACCAACTGGAACAGGCTTGAGGCTGCTAAAAAGATGAAGGTCCACAGAAATACCCTTCTCATGAAGATGAAATCTTTGGGCATAGAATAGCCGCGCAATCTTTTTAAGAGATTTCAAGCCGAGGCAATATTTTTTCTGTCCTGCAAAGTCCGGTCTACCCCCGCATATCTTGCCTTGACCACACGTTCTATACCTGAAAGGTCCTTTCTTATCTCGATATCTCTGTAATGCCCATGTCTGGTTAGGATATCTTTCACTCTTTCGGCCTGTCCCCAGCCTATCTCCATCATGAGGCTCCCGCCCGGAACGAGATATTCGGGAGAGCCCTCAATGATCCTTCTTATGAAATCAAGTCCGTCCGTGCCCCCGCTTAGCGCTACCATCGGCTCGTGGTCCCTTATTTCGGGGTCGAGCTTTTCCATATCTTCCTTCGAGATGTACGGCGGGTTCGATACTATTACGCGCGCCTTGCCCTTGAGCTCCGAAAGAGGGGCAAAGAGGTCGCCGTTAATGAACGTGATTTTTGATGAGACGCCGTTAATCCGGGCGTTAAGGCTTGCGACCTTCAATGCCTCTTTTGATATATCGACCGCGTACACGCGGGTATTACCGCGCTCCTTGGCTATGGAGACCGCCACGCAGCCGCTTCCGGTGCATAGGTCGATGACTATCTCCGTACCCTTAGAGCCGCCTAAAAAACAGAGCGCCTTTTCGACAAGGAGTTCGGTCTCGGGCCTCGGTATAAGAACATCCGGGGTTACCTTGAATAGAAGGCCCCGGAACTCGGTCTCTCCTGTGATATACTGCGCGGGCTCTCTTAGGGCCCTTTTCCTTATGAAATCACTAAACCCCGAGGACTGCATTTTAGTAAGCTTCCGTTCCGGGTACAGATAGAGCTCATGCCTTTTTATCTTGAGCGCGAAGGATAAAAGGTATTCGGCCTCTGTCCTCGCGTCCGGAACCCTGGAGCCCTCGAGCTCTTGAATGGCCCATGTGAGGGCCTCCCTCACAGTAAGTATCTTTTCATTAGCCATACGACCCCGATAGCGTCTTTAGCGAATAAAAGCCATTTTAGACCAAAAATGACAAAAAAACGATGACTTTCGTCCATTTTTTTGATAAGCTTCGAAGATTAAGGCGCTAAAAGGGCCTGGTTCAAAAGGGTCCGTGGCGTAACTGGAAAAAATGCTAAGATACCTTACTTCAGGCGAATCACACGGAAAACTCCTCATCGCGGTAGTCGAAGGCATGCCTTCGGGGCTCGCTGTCTCTTCTTCAGCGATAGACCATGACCTTGCAAGGAGGCAGTCGGGCTGGGGCCGCGGCGGGAGGATGAAGATAGAAAAGGACAGGGTCGAGATAACTTCCGGCGTAAGGTGGGGCAAGACCCTCGGCTCTCCCATCGGGCTTATCATAAAAAACCTCGACTGGGAGAACTGGAAAGACGTAATGACCCCCGGTCTACCCGCTGGAGCAGTGGAAAAAAGGGCGGTTACAAGGCCGCGACCCGGACACGCCGACCTGACCGGGGGGCTTAAGTACGACACTCACGACCTCCGTAACATACTTGAACGCTCAAGCGCCAGGGAAACAGCCGCCAGGGTAGCCGCCGGGGCAATTGCAAAGCGACTACTTGAAGAGTTCGGCATAAAGGTCTTTAGCTGGGTCACTCAGATTGGAGGGGTCGGGCTCGACCCGACGGATACAATATCGAAAGACCCGGCTACCCTTTTTGAGATGGCCGAGACTTCGGAGACGAGGTGCCCTGACAGGGCCGCAACAAATAGGATGAAAGAACGGATAGACGAAGCCAAAAGGGAAGGCGACAGCCTCGGCGGGGTCTTCGAGGTGGCCGTCGTCGGCGCGCCGCCGGGGCTTGGAAGCCACGTGCAGTGGGACAGGAAGCTTGATGGGAGGCTTGCCGGCGCGCTTATGTCCATACAGGCAATAAAGGGTGTCGAGGTCGGAGTTGGGTTTTTGGCGGGAAGGCTTCCCGGCTCAAAGGCGCATGATGAGATATTTTATAAGGAGACCTTGAAAAAGTCCAGCAAAGCCGGAGGAGACTTCTGGCCTGCTGCAAGGCGCTTTTACAGGAAGACCAACAACGCAGGCGGCATAGAAGGCGGGATGACGAACGGGGAAGCGGTCATCCTAAGGGCCGTAATGAAGCCCATACCCACTCTATACAAGCCGCTCCGCTCAGTTGATATAAAGACCAAAAAACCCTTCAAGGCGTCGGTCGAGAGGTCGGATGTCTGCGCCGTACCGGCTGCCTCTGTTGTGGCAGAGGCGGCCGTGGCATTTGAGGTGGCCGGGGCATTTCTTGAAAAGATGGGAGGCGATTCGGTTCGTGAGATCGCAAGGAATTACAGGGGATATCTGGAGCAGGTAAGAAAGTTTTAGCTTTATCGCAAATGGTTTAACTTGTCCCCCTGTAAACCCCTTAAAGAGCCTCCCTCAAAGGAAAGCTTGCCGTAATGACGAACGTAATCTTGACCGGGTTCATGGGCACCGGCAAATCGTCGGTCGGAAGAAGGCTCGCCTCTGAGCTCGGGCTTAAATTCCTCGATATAGACTGGGTCATAGAAAAAGAGGAAGGCCTAGCCATAGCCGAGATATTCGATAAGTACGGAGAACATCACTTCAGGAAGCTAGAGAGCGACGTCATAAGAAGGCTCGCATCGGGAGGTTTTGGGACCGGGTATGTCGTATCTACCGGGGGCGGTGCCGTAGTAAACGACGCGAACAGGAAAGCGTTAAAGGGCTGGGGCGTTTTGATATGCCTTAAGGCCTCGGCCGATGAGATACTTAAAAGGGTGGGAAAAAAAAACGACAGGCCCCTCCTTGCGTCGGGCGACAGGAGGGAAGCTGTCGAAAGGCTCATGAAGGAAAGGGTCGCGGCGTACGGCGATTGCGACCTCACGGTCGTTACGGACTTCAAGGATGTCCCTGAAGTCGTGGGGATCATAAAGACGTTCTTGAAAGATAAAAACATTAAAAAATAGATAGTTGCATGAAATTATTCGGCATATATATTAAGTATCTCAAGGGATCTTCATGCGGGAAATATCGGTAGCCCTCGGCGAACGCTCGTATCCGATAGTAATCAAAAACGGCCTTCTTGCCGGTATTGGCGAGCGCATCTTAAAGCTGGGCTTGAGGGGAAAGGCGGCCGTAGTAACAAACCCTCTGGTGGGCGGCCTTTACGGGGATAAGGTCATAAAGGGGCTTAAAAGCGCCGGATTTGACCCTGTTCTCATAACAGTACCGGACGGAGAAGAGTACAAGACCCTTAAAGTGGCTTCGGCAATATACGACGGCCTCATAGACCACAGAATGGAGAGGTC
>DAIDBB010000597.1 GCA_027310325.1 bacterium
CCCTTATAGAACGAGGCCTCGAACCCTTTTTCCTTGGCGTAGATGAGGAGGTCCATCGGCAGCGTCCCTTTCAATTTCTCCTCGTAGACCGCCTTCGCCACGTCCGACATCTCCTCGTGAAGGCCCCAGTACCCCACGACGCTCGCCATCGAGGCCGGGCCGCACATGTAATCGTTCTGGGGATACATCGGCACGCCTTCTATGACATGGAAGGAAGCCGGGTCGTTTTTCATGTCGTTCAACAGACTGTTGAAGGCGATGCCGCAGGCAGGGAGCACGAGGGCGGCCAAAAGAAGAAGCCTGAAGAGGAAAATACCTGGTCCCGGTTTTGACATAAGATACAAAGGGGAGACGGATTTTTCAGGCCCCGCCTCCCCGCAATCGTTGATTATTTTACGACCACCCTGCGGCCAGTAAGCTGGAGGATAAGGATAACGAGTATCGCTATTACGAGCAAAGCTATGATGATCTCGAGCTGGCCTCCGGGCAAGAGGCTATTTACCTGTGACGCGAACCGGTGTAGCTCGGCATCCGACAGCTTATCGAGCCGGGCCTTTATCTCGGACATCGAAAGGCCCATCTTTTCGAGCCTCCCGCTTACTACCTTCGATTCGAGCACCCGCTGGACGCTTTCCATGTCGGCGGCCCTCGTTGAGGCCGCGTCTTTAATGGCGTCCGAGTCTACGATATAGGCCATGGACTCGGACGGGACGCAGCCTATTATGACGAGGCCCAGTATGACAAAAGCGGCTATCTGCCTGAAATAGAATCCTTTTACCCTGCTCATCGCTTCCCCTCCGCCGCGCTATTGGACTACGACCCTGTGATGCGTGAGCTGCAAGATTACGATAACGAGAATCACTATGATAAGGACCGCAACGACGACCCCCAGGCCTCCGTCGCCGCCGGGGGCGAGGCTGTTCATGCGGGAGGCGAACTGATGGAGCTCCTGGTCGGAGAGCTTATCGAGCCGGGACTTTATCTCGGAGATCGTTAGGCCCATCTCCTTTAATTTACCGCTTACTATCTTCGATTCGAGGACGCGCTGGACGTCCGCCATGTCCGCGGCCCTCGCTTGCGTCGAGGCACCGGCCTCCGGCTGGTTCGAACCGACGACGTACGCCATGCTCTCGGCCGGTACGGACCCGATGACAAGGAGGCTGAAGATCAGGACGGCCGCTATCTGCCTGAAATACAATTTTTTTACCCGGTTCATCGCTTTCCCCCTTTGGAGCGGTCGCTATTTGACTATAATCCTGTGGTCTGTGAGCTTGAGGATCACTATAACAAGTAATGCTACTACGAGAAGCGCTATGACTATCCCTATGGCGTCTCCGCCGGGGGCGAGGCTGTTAACGCGGGAGGCGAACTGATGGAGCTCCTGGTCGGAGAGCTTATCGAGCCGGGACTTTATCTCGGATACCGTCAGGCCCATCCGCTCCAGTTTACCGCTTACTATCCTCGATTCGAGCACCCGCTGGACGCTTTCCATGTCGGCGGCCCTCGTTACCGGGGCGGCCTGAGCCTCCTCAAAACCGGAGCCCACCACGTACGCCATGCTCTCGGCGGGAATCGACCCGATGACAAGGAGGCTAAAGATCAGGAAGGCCGCTATCTGCCTGAAATACAATTTTTTTACCCGGTCCATCTGGACGATCCCCCTCTTTTCGTTATTTTTAAGCTCTTATAAATGAGAATAAAACCTGCCGCTACCGAGC
>DAIDBB010000599.1 GCA_027310325.1 bacterium
ACCTTACGCTCACCATCGACCAGTATACCAAACGGTATCTCAACTCAGCGATGCTGTCGCTGGCTAACCAGGTAGATTACGACCTCTGCGGGCTCTTTACTCAGGTCCCGAAGGCCGTTGGTACTCCTGGCACCACGCCCAATAGCTTCGCAACGTCCGTCCAGCTCGTCGGCCAGAAGCTCGACGAAGTGGCCTGCCCGAAGGATGACAGAAGGCTCGTAAACGGCCCGGCGGCCCACTGGTCACTCGCTGGCGGGTTGCTTTCCCTCTATCAGCCGGTCATCGTAAAGGACGTAAAGGAAGGCGCGGCCCTCGGCAGGTTCGGCGGGTTCGATACCTTCATGGACCAGAACATCCAGAGCCAGACGGCGGGCGTTGCAGCGGGATTTACCGCAAACGTCACGGTCGATACTTCAGGCGGCGTTGCGGATGGGACCACGAGTTTCACCGTAACGAACTCGACTGGCAGTAATATCGCCTTCAACGTGGGGGACGTTATTACGATAGCGGGTATCTACGAGGCAAATCCTGTTTCCAAGCAGGCGTTGACGTACCTTAAGCAGCTCACGGTCACGGCTGCGACCGGAACGATAGCTAACTCCGGTACGGCCACTCTTTCCTTCGCGCCCGCACTCTACGCCGGTTCGGGTCAGAGCGGTGAACCAGGGCCGCAGAACTGCTCGGTATCTTCGACCGCCAATAACAAGGTCGTGACCATGGCGGCCTCCCATGTGGCGAACATAGCGTTCCACAAGAACGCCTTCGCCCTTGCGATGGTGCCGCTGGAACTGCCGGATGGGGCTCCGTTCAAGGCGAGACAGTCTTACGACGGTCTCTCGGTCAGGGTCATAAAGGACTACGACGTGACAAACGATATCGAGATTATAAGGCTCGATATTCTCTACGGCGTCAAGACCATATACCCCGAATTGGCCGTCAGGCTCATGGGTTGATGAACCGGGGAGGGTAAAACCTCCCCTTTCTTAAAATAACTTTAAAGAAGGAGGAAGAAGATGGGTGCAAAAGGTTTAGCCCCGATAGGGGATTCAGACGGATATACATTAGGCAACTCGGCAAGCGACCTTGCCGGGATGCACGGTGTGGCTGTAGCACAGAGAACAAATGCGAATCAGGCGGCTTTGACCGATAGCACTGGCGGCACTGCTGCAACGACTTTTGCGGCAATAACAGCGGGGACCACTTATGCGCAGGCCGATATAGTCGCGATAAAGAATGCCCTGTCACAGGTCGTTGTCAGTTTTAACGAACTGAGAACCGTCCTTGTAAACAAAGGCATAATGAAAGGTTCGTAGAAAAAAGGGTTTCGCCCCGTTCCCTAAAAACGGGGTTTTCATAAAACGGAGGGATATGAATATGTACGGAAAATCCAAGAAAAAGAAAAATAACATGGGAATGAAAATGCCGATGTCGATGGATAAAAGCATGGGTATGCCTGAGAAAAAGAAAAAAAAGAAAGGCCCTTCGTCAATGTCTCAGCCCGAATACGAGAAGTACCGCAAGGGCGGCGGCGGTATGTCTGGAATGGGCATGTAATGGAGGGAAAATGACACAATTTCCGAGGTACATATACCGGGAAGGCGATAAGCCCAAGATAGTCGAGTCGCAAAAGTCTTTCGATGCGCACATGAAGAACGGCTGGAAGGCTAACCAGGCCGACCTTGCGCCGAAGGTCTCAGAACCGAAAACAGCCAAGAGGGGTAGGAAGTGACGGCACAAGACCTCATCGTTGACGCTTTGATGCTCATCGGCGCTTACGCCGGGGGAGAAACCCCAACCTTCGATGACATGATGACGGCGTTCAACACCCTGAACGACCTCATCGAGGATTGGAGTTCAAGAAGTCTTCTGTCATCGGGGCCAGTGACCGAGAGCTTCCCCCTGACTGCGAACGTCAATGCTTACTCCATCGGCTCCGGGCAGACTTTTAATACCGGGAAACCCCTTGAGATAACGGATGCCTGGATAAGGCAGTCCACGGCACAGGATTATTCCCTGAACATCCTAACCAGGGATATATGGGATTCTTTGTCGAACAAGGGGACTACGCCGTTACTGACGGGCAAGCCGCTTTATCTCTTTTACGACCCCGCGGCCACACAACAGGCGACACAGGCAGGCACGATAAACATCTATCCGGCCCCTGATACGACCGGGTTTTATACGCTCTTTCTCGAAAGCATCAAGCTCTTTACGCAGTTCGTCGCATTGACGGATACCGTTACTTTTCCGGCGAACTATAACCG
>DAIDBB010000008.1 GCA_027310325.1 bacterium
ATTCTTCCGACGACCCCGGTCGGGCTCAAGACCGCCATCTCTTTGCCTATGCCCTCGGAGGCCCCCCTGTTGATGGTAATGGTCCTCGCCCATCCGTCTATGTTGAATCCTATTATCCCGGCCGTTACTATCTTAAAGCGCGTCTCTTCCCTGTATTTCAGTATCTCGCCAAGCCTTTCGTTCAGACGTGATTCTTCCTTCAGCTTGTCGTTTTCCGCCCGGAGGCTTATGACCGTATTCTTGAGTGTATCGTTTTCTTTCTTGACCCCGACAAGGAATATGTAGTCATTCCAGACGTCGACCGCCGTGTTGTGCATGCCGAGGACGAGGCGCTGCAGAGGGGATACCGATTCCGCGAGGATGTTTTTTACCAGCAACCCGCCCCTTACTCCTTCTCTTTTGTCAGTAAGGGCCAGGTGAAGCGAAAAGAGCGCGAGGACAAGAGATACAAGCGATATCTGATGCTTTTTCAGAAAAGATATTATTCCGCGCTCGAAAGTCCGCATCACTTCAAATGTGTTTTAAAATTTATAAGGGAACGCATCCGCGAAAGACTCCTTTTTTACGGATGGGCCTTAATTCGGTATGGTGACTTCCCGCAAGAGCTTTATCTCGTCAAGCACTTTTCCCGCGCCCTTGACGACGCAGGTAAGCGGATCGTCGGCTATGGTAACCGGGAGCTGCGTCTCCTCACGGAGTATTATATCGAGATTCTTAAGGAGCGCGCCTCCGCCCGCAAGCACTATGCCCTTGTCGACAAGGTCCGCCGCCAGCTCCGGAGGCGTAGTCTCCAGGACGTGCTTAACAGCCTCCACAAGGGCGTTAATGGGTTCGTTCAGGGCCTCCCTTATCTCGGCCGACTCGATCTCGAGTGTGGCGGGGATGCCGGTAATGAGGTTTGAGCCTTTGATCTCTATTTTCTGGGTCTTTTCATCGGGCATTGGCAGCCCCAGGGTCATCTTTATTACCTCGGCCACCCCGGTCCCGATGGAAAGGTTGTATTTCCTCTTTATATACTGGACTATGACCTCGTCGAGCTTATCTCCCCCGACCCTTATGGATTTCGACTGGACTATCCCAGCAAGGGATATCACGGCTATTTCCGAAGTGCCCCCGCCGATGTCGACTATCATATTGCCTGAAGGCTCGGTTATGGGAAGGCCCGCTCCTATGGCCGCGGCCATGGGCTCTTCTATAAGGAAAACCTCCGCTGCCCCCGCCGAATACGCTGACTCCCTAACGGCCCTTTTTTCGACCTGGGTGATGCCCGAAGGCACGCCAACTATTATCCTCGGCCTTACAAGGAGCCTCCTGTTGTGGACCTTGGCTATGAAATACTTGAGCATCTCCTCGGTCACTTCGAAGTCAGCGATGACGCCGTCTTTCAAGGGCCTTATAGCGGCGATATTGCCCGGGGTCCTTCCCAGCATGGCCTTTGCTTCCTTGCCGACGGCAAGGACCCTTTTGCCCCTGCCGTCCTTTTTTACGGCCACTACTGACGGCTCGTTGCTCACTAT
>DAIDBB010000019.1 GCA_027310325.1 bacterium
GGATTCGGTCTCAAACGCCCTCGGCTCGATCGATGGAAAGTTCGATATAATCCTCGTCCACGACGGCGCAAGGCCCCTCGTGACCCCCGGCATAGTGTCCAGGTCCGTTAAGGCGGCCGCGCGCTTCGGAGCGGCCATAGCCGCGGTTCCGGTAAAGGACACGATAAAGGAGGCCTCGCAGGGCAGGGTCGCGAGGACTATACCCAGGGACGCGCTCTGGTCGGTGCAGACGCCCCAGGCCTTTAGAATAGAAATACTCCTTGAGTCCCACAGGCGGGCAAAAAAAGACCGCTTCATCGGCACCGACGAGAGTTCACTCGTTGAAAGGCTCGGGATAAAAGTGGCCATAATAGAGGGCTCGTACGAGAACATAAAGATAACGACAAGGGAAGACCTTGTCATGGCCGAAAGCATCCTCCGCAGCCGGGAAGGCCGGTAAGCCCCGCCCTATCAAAAAACTTGCAAAAGTAGGCGCTATTTCTGTATCCTTAGGAGTTGACCGGCATTTCTGAGGGCCTTCTCGCAAAAATATTCACCGTTAAGCCTTATTTGAGAAAAAAGGGAACTTTGATATGAGAGTAGGTTTCGGATACGATGTGCACAGGCTTGTAGAGGGAAGGCGCCTTATACTCGGCGGGGTCGACGTGCCCCACTCGAAAGGGTTTCTGGGGCACTCTGACGCTGACGTGCTTCTGCACGCCGTGATAGACTCCCTCATAGGCGCGGCCGCCCTCGGCGACATAGGCGCCCACTTCCCGCCGGACGACAACACATGGAAGGACGCCTCAAGCATCGGCCTCCTTAAAAGGGCGTCCAGGCTCATAGACGCCAACGGTTTCAGGGTCGTCAATATCGACTCAACGATCGTATGCCAGAGCCCCCGACTTTTGCCGCATATCCCTGGGATGGTCGAAAACATCTCGAAAGCCCTCGGGCTCGGGGACGGGGCGGTTAACGTCAAGGCCAAGACCGAGGAAGGCCTCGGTTTTACCGGCTTAGGCGAAGGCATATCGGCCTATTCTACCGCCCTTATCGAGGAGAAAAAGTGAGCGGCGCGACGCGTACGCGCTTCGCCCCCAGCCCCACCGGCATGCTTCACGTCGGGAGCGTCCGGACGGCGCTCTTTAACTGGCTCTTCGCCAGACGCATGGGCGGGAAATTCATCTTGAGGATCGAGGACACCGACAGGATAAGGTCCAAAAAGGAGTTCGAGGTCGAGATAATGGAGGACCTCAGATGGCTTGGCCTCGATTGGGACGAGGGGCCGGACACCGGCGGGGAGAGGGGGCCTTACAGGCAGTCCGAAAGGCTTCCCATATATAGAAATAGCTCAACAAAGCTCATCGAAAAAGGGCTCGCTTACAGGTGCTACTGCACGCCTGAAAGGCTCGCACGCCTTAAGAACGAACAGATAAAGGCCGGTCTTCCTCCGCGTTATGACGGCAAATGCCGGGAGATCCGGGAAAAGGACGCGCCCGCCGGGATCGTCCCGGCGGTCCGGTTCAAGCTGCCCGAAAGAAAGATTACGTTCAGGGACGGGGTCCACGGCCCCTTGAGCTTCGATACCAGACTCTTCGGCGACTTCGTAATAATGGGCTCCGACGGCATAGCCGCGTACAACTTCGCTGTCGTCGCAGACGACGCCCTCATGGGCATAACCGATATAATAAGGGGCGACGACCACATCTCCAACACCCCGAGGCAGATACTCCTTTTCGAGGCGATGGGGCTTACCCCTCCCTCTTTTACGCACATACCCCTCGTGCTCGACAGGGACGGAAGCCCCCTGGGTAAGAGGCACGCGAGCGCTTCCATAAAGGGGCTTCGCGAGGAGGGGTTCCTTCCGGCTTCGGTCGTCAACGCAATAGCCCGGCTCGGCTGGAACCCCGGGGACAACGCCCTCGGGCTCGACGGGCTTATATCCCTTTTTTCGACAGATAAGCTTTCAAAAAGCCCGTCGGCGTTCGATATCGAGAGACTAAAGGCGTTTAACAGGGCCGGGCTGGCCGGCACGGACGACAGGAAGCTCCTAAAACTGTC
>DAIDBB010000031.1 GCA_027310325.1 bacterium
TCGCTTAAATGCGCGGCCTCGTGGCCGCCGCTCCTGTAAGGGATTACCCTATCAAGAAGGAACCCATTGCCGCCGGTAGCGAACCCGACGTTATACCTTGCGCCGCCGAGGTAAAGTAGCGGAACGGAGTTGAACGGGTAGGCGCGGAGGTCGATAGCGAGGTCGTACCTAACGGACCTAAGCCGCCTTACGTTTTTGACGAAGCTTGTTAGCCCCCCTGCCGCCCTTTTAATGAGGCCCTTATTTCTTTCGTGCTTGAAAGAGTTGTAGGCAAGGACTTCATTTACATGGGGGTTTGACCTCAGAAGAAAAAGGTTCCAGTGGCCGGCCATGAAATCGATCTTCGCGGCTGGATATGCGTTTTTAAGGTGCGGCAGTACGGAGCTTGCCAGGAATACGTCGCCCACGTGGTCGATGCGGGAGACGAGTATCCTTCTTATATTCTCGGGCCTGGTCCTACCGCGCCTGAAAAGGAGATACCCGGCCGAGTCGATGAGGGCCTGGACGAGGGCCGGATAATACTTTTCATAAAGATAACTTCTTCCAAAGATCGTTTTCACGGGTTTTGACCGGATGAAGGCACTATTTGAAAATCGATGCAAAAATATTGTCGGCATGGATAATTGAAGCTAATTTATTTGCTTATCAGTTCTTCGTAGAGTTTAACATATTTACCGGCGATAGCCTTCCAGGAAAATTCGGTTGCCGCCCTTTCGAGGCCCTTGCACGAGAGTTCCCTCCTTAGCCCTCCGTTTGTAGCGAGCCGCCCGATGCGTTCCGCAAGCTCGGCTGCGTTGCCTTCCGGGAAGACGAGGCCGGCCTTGCCTATGACGTTAGGTATCTCGCCGGACGACGACCCTATCACAGGGGTTTCGCATGCCATGGCCTCGATAAGGACTCTGCCGAACTGCTCCTTCCAGCCGTCGGTCGTAAGCGATGGCAGGGCAAGCGCGTCAACGGAACTGTAAAAATAAGGGAGCTCGGCCTGGCTTAAGGGGCCGAGATAAGAGACCTCGTTGCCGATGCCGAAGGCAACGGCTTTTTTCATAAGCTCCTTTTTATAGATATCGTCTCCGCTTCCCGCAATAATGAGCTTGCAGGTCAAGGCATCCTTCTTTAACAGGCCCAGGGCCTCGATGAGCGTTTCTACCCCTTTTTCCTTCACGATCCTTCCGACGTAGCCTATCCTGAAGGTATCGCCGGGTTCGATCTTCAACACTTCAGACGCCCTGTCATTCGGGACCTTACGGTACAGGCTGGGGTCGATCCCAAGCCCTATCATGGATATCTTCCTTTGAAACCCCCTTTTTCTCCATAGAGATATCGATTCTTGAGGGACCACAACGATGGCATCCGCATTGTCAAGATTATAAGACTGAAAGACGGAGTACGGAAAACGCTGAAGGACATCTATGTTCTCAAAGGAATAGAGTACCGTCCTGGCGGAGGATGCGAAGAGCTTCCTTATGCGGAGGAACTCATACGCGGCAAGGCTGAAAGGCTCCTCCATCACATGGATTATGTCGGGCCTTAAGAGCGAGGCCTTGCGGATAATTCCCGGTATGTTCGGGTAAAAGAACGCCCTTATATGGTTCTTGAAGGCGGCCCTGAAAACGTTTAGATCGTAATCGGCGGGCCCCGGAGTAAGCCGCTGGAGCCTGCCACCCTCTGTCCATTTCGAAGGGGCTATGAGGCTTACTTCCACGCCGAGACCGGCGATCTCGTCAAAGAGCTTTCTATAGGCGGGCTCGACAGCGGCATGCCAGGCGATGAGGACCTTCATATGTACGCACATTCCATAAAAGCGTTTTCACCTCAACCGAGCAAGGCAATAAATCGTCCACCCTTGAGGCTTTATAATCTTTAAAACCGGGATAAACGGCAACAGCGCGCCTTTCATAGCGTAGTCTTTGAGTGTTTTTATCATCTGGTAGTTGCGGTAGATAAACGGGGTCTTCTCATTATTTGATATCCTGGACGTAACGTCCTTCGTGAGTTTCTTCTTCGCCCTGGCAATAAGTTTATGAGTCATGACCAGACTCAAATCGTCGATGGTGAATTCCTTTACAGTCATCTTTTTTATTTCGAACCCATGCCGCTCGATGAAGTTACCGAGCGCCTTGGTGTTCCAGCGCGTGAGGTGGTGCGGAGGATAATCGCCCTCTCCGAGGGAATCCAGGAATCGCCGCCGGTTTGGGACGCTTAAGGCGATAAAGCCTCCGGGCCTCAACCTGGATTTGACCTGGGTGATAAACTTATTCGGGTCGTCCATATGCTCAAGAACCTCAAAGAACGTGATAACGTCAAACTTTTTGTCAGGGTGCCTTGTCGCGTACGACTCAACGCTAAGCCTCTCGACATCAGCAAGTCCGAACCTATTTTTTGCTATCCTTATGCTCTCGGAGTTAAAATCAATCCCCGATACCTTATAACCGAGATTTTTTGCCTCGTGGAGAAACCTTCCAGCGCCGCATCCTATATCGAGAAGCTCCTTGCCGTAGGTTTCATTACTTATCAGAAACTGCCTGTGCCACCAGTTAATCGGGAGCGGAAGAAATTCGTTCATCGCATTATCTTCAACATAACCCTTTTCATACCATTCTGCGCCTGGATTTTTCATCGGATGTGTATAAACGACATTACAGAACGGGCAATTATATAGAGTATATTCACCGTGGGACTCGACCATGCCTGGCTCGGTACTTTTAAGGCAGACCGGACATTGAAGTTGAAGCATAGAGACCTTCTCCGAATTTTTTTGTGAAACTTTTCTTAAATCACTGGACTTGAAGGTTGTCAAACGAAGGCTTTCGAGGCGATACATCATTCTCCCGCACGCCGGACGCCAGCCGTATCACGGTCAGGGCGAGGCCAATGAGAAACCAGGTCTGTATCTGGTAGATGCATATATCGGTCATGAGATACATCATATGGCCTGTAAGCCCCGCGATTATTCCGATGGAAATGGACTTCATTTCTCCCCCAAGCATTTTAGCAGACCTGTACAGATTGAAGAAAATAAAAGCCGTCAGGGCGAACAGCCGGGCGGGCTTGAACGTAAAACCTGTCTGCCAGCGCACGTAGCTTTCAAAGGGAATGGAAAATGCCAGAAGGATGAGATTTAGCTCTTCATCTTTCCTTATGGTAAAAAACAGAATAACAAAAAAAACGGCAAGGATTATTTGAAAGAAACTTACTTCCAGCGTAACCGTCGCTTATTTATCGATTTCCGGGTGGGTATTTGCCGAAATATTCATAAGTGTAATACAGCAAAAGCCGTCCGATTCTTTCTCAACAAATTCGGACTGGCCGGCTTTTTCATAACAAAAAAATGAAAAAATTGGCCCTGCCCAATGGAGCAACATCTGTAATTGCCTGGGTAATCTATTCCATGAGCTTTCCAGGCCAAAACGAGCCCGAAAGAAACAGCGATCTATCTCTTTTAACCCCGATGGGATAACAAGCCTCTCGGAGACGGATTGCATATCGTAGTACCGTGAAAAAAAGACCGGCGTACCCGCATATTCCCGTTCATACACCTTTGTGTTTTTATAGATCTCTTTTGCTGTGCCGGAAAAAGGAACGGTTATGGCGCATATCCCCCCGGGCTTCAGCACTCTACCTATCTCGCGCATCGCAAGGATGTCACCATCGGCAGGGATATGCTCCATGACCGAGATGGAGTAGACCTTGTCAAATGAGGCATCCTTGTATTTTAGGCCCCTTGCATCCTGAACTTCCCAGGAAATTCCTTTAAGTCCCAAATTCTTTTCATATTTTTTGTAAGATTCCATGTAATCAGACGAAATATCAAGGGACGTAACGTTGTCTGAAGAAAAAGCCCTGATGAAAAGCGCGACATGCTTGGGGCTTGCGACATCCAGGACTTTGTCGCTTTTATTAAGTCTCAATGATTCTATAACATAAGGGGCCTCCATATAACGATTGAAGCCTGACCGGATGGGATTGCAAATTGAACGTATTCCCAAACCAATATCTCTTGCCTTTATGCAGGATAATCCTGTACTTATTCCAAAAAAATACAGTTGATGCCAGCTGATCGGTCTTCTTTCATTCACCTTCTCAGTTCTCCTTAAGATAGCCGGTCTAGGATAAACCTCACTTCTTGAACTTTGAGAAGATAAGAGA
>DAIDBB010000050.1 GCA_027310325.1 bacterium
CGGTTACGCCGCCTATGACCGAGGCGAGGGTGGCCACAACCGTCACCCCTATCTGGACGGTAGCAAGAAACCTATCCGGTTCCTCTTTCATCCTTGAAACGAGGGCGGCGGAATGGTTGCCTTCCTTGGCGAGCTTTTCTATTACGCTTCTTTTTGAGGATATTATGGCTATCTCAGCGCTCGAGAAAAAGCCGTTTATAATGATTAAAACTAATATGATGAGAGCCTCAAAGATAAGGCCTTCCAGAGACATAAGCTCCTTTCTACAGAAGTAAAATAGAAAATGCGGCGGTTGCCCGCCTTTTCCTATCAATTATTAGTATATCATAGAAAGCCGGTCCAGGGCAATCGACGCAAAGCCCGATTTAGCGCAACCACTTGAAAATCCTTAATTTTTCTACTATCAGCTTTTACCCTTCTTAAAGGCGTTTATACCCGGGAATACGGCCGTGCCGGCAAGTTCCTCTTCCATCCTTAAAAGCTGGTTATATTTTGCGGTCCGGTCGGTGCGGGAGGCCGAACCGGTTTTTATCTGCCCGGCGTTTGTCGCTACACTTATGTCTGCAATGGTGGTGTCCTCGGTCTCTCTGCTTCTGTGGGAGATGACGGCGGTATAGCCCGCGTTCTTCGCCATCTCTACGGCCTCCAGTGTTTCAGTGAGCGTTCCTATCTGGTTCACCTTTACGAGGATGGAGTTGGCTATCCCGTTATCTATGCCTTTTTCAAGTCTCGCTACGTTGGTTACGAAAAGGTCATCGCCCACAAGCTGCACCCGTCCGCCGAGCCTCTTTGTAAGAAGCGCCCAACCCTTCCAATCGTCTTCCGACAGCCCGTCCTCTATGGAGATTATGGGATAATCCTTTATAAGGCCTTCAAGGTAATCGACCATCTCGTCCGAAGATAGCGTGTTGCCTTCAAGTGTATAGTCCCCGGCCTTATAGAGCTCGCTCGACGCGCAGTCCAGGGCCAGCCGGAAGTTGCCTCCAGGCTTGTATCCCGCGGCCTCTATCGCATAGACTATCACCTCTATCGCTTCTCTGTTCGAGCCGAGTTGCGGGGCAAAGCCCCCCTCGTCACCCACGGCAGTTAAAAGGCCCTTTTTTTTAAGGATGCCTTTTAAGTGATGGAATACCTCGACTCCGGCCCGTAACGCGTCGCCAAAGGTCTCGAAGCCGGCGGGCACTATCATGAACTCCTGGATATCGAGGTTATTATCGGCGTGCGCCCCGCCGTTTATTATATTCATCATTGGTACGGGAAGGGTCCTTGCGTTGGCGCCCCCGATATACCTGTAGAGGGGAAGCATGGCTGAAGCAGCTGCGGCCTTGGCTGTTGCAAGGGACACCCCGAGGATGGCGTTTGCCCCGAGCCGTCTCTTGTTGTCAGTGCCGTCGAGGGCTATCAAGGTCCTGTCTATAAGCACCTGGTCCGCGCCATCGAGGCCCTTTAACTCTTTGGCCATCTTATCGTTAACGTTTTTTACCGCCTTTAGCACCCCTTTGCCGAGGTACCTTTTTTTGTCGTTGTCGCGGAGTTCCACGGCCTCGAACTTGCCTGTAGAGGCTCCCGAAGGCACTGAGGCCCGGCCTTTGAATCCGCCGTCGAACGTGACCTCAACCTCGACCGTGGGGTTTCCTCTCGAATCGAGTATCTCCCTGGCGATTATATCGATTATCGTAGTCATCACTTCCTCCTGGTTTCGCGGATTATGGGCTCAAAATGACTAATTATACTTTTGGTGAAGAAAAAAGCAACTCCTATTGACGTTAGCTCTTTTTACTCTCGACTATGGGGTAGGCTATGTTTGTTATCAAGGAGTTTATCCTTTTAAGGTTTGCCAGCACGTCAAGATGTATGGAACTAGTGTCTATCGATTCCTTAAGCCCCTTGTGAAGTCTCGTTATGTGCGCCTGTCTGAGATCCCTTTCCATCTCAGAAATTTTGGCTTTATGGTTAATAAGTTTCTGCGCCAGGTCCGCGTTACTGCCGGCAAAGGCAGCTATGCCTAGTTCCAGGTTCTCTACGACCTTTTGATGAAGCATGCGGATCTCGCTCATCCCCTCTTTCGAGAACGATAGGCCGCCTTTTATCTTTTTTCTCGCCATATCCATAAGGTTCTTATCAATGACGTCCCCGACGTTCTCCATGCTGTCCGAAAATAATATTATCTCAAGCTCCGTCTTCGCCTGTTCCTCTGACAGGCTTTCCCTCACGAGCTTTGTCAGATACAGTTTTATGTCTTTATCGAGGATATCCACCTCGTCATCCCTTTCCTCGATCTTTTCCAAGAGGTCCATATCGTTCTTCTCAAAGACGTCGAGGGACTTAACGAGCATGTCCTGGACTATATCGGCTATCCTCAAGGACTCCCTTGAGGCCTGGACAAGGGCTAGCGGTGGAGAGGAGAGAACTATCGGATCGAGGTATTTGGGGCCGAATCTTTCGGCCCCTTTTTTTTCCGGCAGGATGAAGGTCACAAGCCTTGTGAAAGGGCCGATGAACGGAAGGAAGATTATGGTTATCGCGATATTGAAAAGCGTATGGGCGTTGGCAACCTGCCGCGCGAGGTCGGGCGAGGAAAGCCCGACAAAGCGCGTAAATACGCCCAAAAAAGGGAGGACTATTATCACCCCGATTATCTTGAAGAGTATATGAGCAAAGGCGACCCTTTTGGCCGCGACCGTCGCCCCCATGCTCGATATTATTGCGCTTAAACAGGTGCCTATGTTTGCGCCGAGGACTATCGGCATGGCCGCGTCAAGGCTGAGAAGACCCGAGTGGGCAGCGCTCACGGCAAGCCCGAGTGTCGCTGCGCTACTTTGAAGGAGGGCCGTAATAACCGCTGAGACGATGATCCCGGCAACGGGGTCTTTACCCAGACCCAGCATCGCGCCTTTCAACAGCGGGTTCTGGGTCACCGGCGTAAAGGTATCTACAAGGATCTTAAGCGCGAAGAATATGAAGCCGAAGCCGAGTATAGCCTGACCTATCTCCTTGCCGACGCTTTTTCTTCCGAGGAATATTATAATAACGCCAAGCCCTATGACGGCTAGGGCATAATCATAGACCCTGAAGGTTATTATCTGGACGGTTATGGTAGTGCCTATGTCGGCCCCGAGTATAATGCCCATCGTCTCCCTCAACCCCAGGAGACCTGCGCCTACAAAACCAACAAGCATTACGGTGGTGGCGCTTGAGCTCTGAATAAGGGCGGTTATCACGGCCCCGACGGTAACGCCTTTTATCCTGTTGTTGGTCGCTGTAAGGAGAAAGCTTCTCAGCCGGGCGCCGGAGGCCTTCTGCAGGCCGTCGCCGGCAAGCCTCATCCCGTAAAGGATGAGCATTATTCCCCCAAAAAAGCTTAATAAGGTTATAGTGCTCATGGTCTAATAAAACGCCCCGGCGATTTCTGAAGTCGTCTCACGAAAAAGAACTAAAACTTGGGTAAAATTCGACTTTTCATATTATACTTTACCCGTATTTTGTTCAAGAAGTTTAAGGAATAATGAGCTGGCTCGATTTTTACGAATACAACCCGAAAGTCCACTTTCTGAAAGCCCGTTTACATGTCCATGGTTGCAAATCCTGAAGTTACAGGTATACTTCATTTAGGACTGATACTTAAGAGGAACAGGGAGTAGTTTCCGGATGCTCATCGGGGTCTGTTTGCTAACCATGTC
>DAIDBB010000055.1 GCA_027310325.1 bacterium
GGGCGAAAGGGAGGATTGGTTCTCGTCTTCGCTTATAGTGACCATTGCCATTATTTCAGCAGTGTGCCTCATACTTCTTCTGATAGTCGAGCTAACTTCTGAAGAACCGGTCTTAAACCTCCGTCTTTTCAAGGACAGGACTTTTACGACCGGCAATTTCGTCATGTTCTTCGCTTTTTTTAACCTGTTCGGCCTCATAGTTCTGCTTCCGATATTTCTGCAGACCCTCATGGGATATACGTCGTTTCTTGCAGGGATCGTCATAGGCCCCGGCGGCTTCGCTACCATGCTCGCGATGCCGATAGCGGGTAAGCTTATCACCAGGCATGACCCGAAAAAGGTTCTAGCCGCGGGTATTTTTCTTGGGGCCGTCTCCACTTACCTGATGTCTTTGGTGAATCTCCAGGCGGACTTCTATACGTTTGTCATCTCGAGGGTCGTCCTCGGGTTCGGAATGGGGTTCCTGTTTATCCCGCTTACTACGATGACGCTTTCCCATATCCCGAGGGAGAACATGGGGGAGGCCACCGCCATGTATAATCTTTTGAGGAATATCGGCGGTAGCGTCGGAGTCGCCTTTGTGACGACGGTCGTGGCGAGACGCGCCCAGTTCCACCAGTCACGGCTTATCGAGCATCTGACGCCTTTTGATACGGCGTATGCGATTACGAAAGGAAGCATTCTTAAGCTCTTATCGTACTCCGGCTTGCAGACATACCAGACTCAGGCTTCTTCTCTCCCTGACGCGCTTGTCTTTGGCGAGCTCGTAAGGCAGGCTAACATGCTTGCCTTCAACGACGCCTTCTTCATGCTTTCAGTGACGTTGCTCCTCATATTGCCTCTAGTCCTCATCATGAAGGGGCGCAAGGGCGGCGAAGGACCGCCGCCGATGCATTGATACCTCCTGATCTCCAGTGGATCACGCAGGTCCAAAGATTTGTTTTTATTTGTTTTTTAAATTTTTGTGATATACTATCATGTTAAATAATAAAATAAAGGAGAGAAGTATAAATTGGAAAATCCGGCAATGACATTTTCAGATTTCGGACTCAGCCACGAGGTCCTGAGGGCCGTCGCGGCCATGGGCTTTGAGGAGCCGACGCCGATACAGAAGAAGGCCATACCCATACTTTTGACGTCAAAGGACGTAGTAGGGCAGGCTCAGACGGGAACCGGCAAGACGGCGGCTTTCGGCATACCGATAGTCGAAAGATTGGACCGCTCGGTCCACGGGGTACAGGCCCTGATACTCTCGCCGACAAGGGAACTCGCCATACAGGCGGCCGAGGAGATGAACAAGCTCGGCAAAGTGAAAAGACTCCATGCCCTTCCGGTATACGGCGGCACTTCCATAGAGAGGCAGATAAGCGCTCTTAGAAAGGGCGTGCACATAGTCGTAGGCACCCCGGGTAGAATTTTGGACCATATCGAAAGAAAGACACTAACACTAAAGGATGTGAAGATCGTCGTCCTTGACGAGGCTGACGAGATGCTCGATATGGGCTTCGTCGACGATATCACAAGGATTCTCAAAGAGACCCCGGTCGAGAGGCAGACCTTACTTTTCTCGGCGACGATGCCCGAAGCGATCCTACAGATATCAAAGCGCTACATGAGGCATCCTGAGAAGATCAAGATACATTCGGATACGCTTACCGCCCCCAAGATAAACCAGATATTTTACGAGGTAAGGAACGAGGAAAAGATAGAGGCGCTCTCGAGGCTAATCGACTCCGGCGACACCGGGAGGTTTCTCGTCTTCTGCCACACGAAAAAGGAGGCCGACGACGTCTCATCGAGCCTCAAGCTCCGGGGCTACGTCGCCGAGGCGATGCACGGGGACTTCAGCCAGGCCCAGAGAGAGGCGGTCCTTAAGAAGTTCAGGGAATCGAGGGTTGACGTCCTTGTGGCTACGGACGTCGCGGCCAGGGGGCTCGATATAAGCGACATCTCGCACGTGGTCAACTTCTCGATACCGCAAAACCCGGAGTCCTATGTCCACAGGATAGGGAGGACCGGAAGGGCCGGCAAGGAGGGCGTTGCTATAACTTTTGTCACCCCCCGTGAGGACAAGCAGTTCAGGCTTATAAAGGCCGTTTCAAAGGCGCAGATAAAGAGGGGCAAACTTCCGACCAAGGAAGAGGTGACAGAGGCACGTTTCGCCAGCCTTAAGGAACGGATACACGAGTTCATAGACGACAAAAGGTTCGAGAGGTTCCTTAAGCTCGCCGAGAAGCTTACCGGCGAGATGCAGCCCATTGAGGCAACGGCCGCGCTTCTTAAATTCATGCTCGAGGGTTTTGACGCCGGAAGCGGCCGCGAGGATGCCGTTTCGCTCGATGAGACGGGCGCCGCCCCAGGCATGGCACGGCTTTTTATGACCATAGGCAGGGAACAGAGTATAAGGCCAGGGGACATCGTGAAGGAGATCTCCAAAAAAACCGGCATACCGTTCAACGCCATAAAGGGCGTAAACATCTTCGAAAAGTTCACGTTTGTCGAGGTGCCGCGGGAGGCCGCCGAAAAAGTCATAGAATTCATGCACCAGTCCATCATCTCCGGATGGAAGGTTGCGGTTGCGCCGGCAAGGCCGAGATCCCGGGATGATGGCGGGAACGGGGCTGCTAACCGCGGAAGGCGCGCATGAGGTCACAGTAGGCGTCAGGACTCAGGGACCTTCTTAAAATCCCTTTGATATTCCTTAAGAATATCCTTGACAGCCGGTCCTATTGTGGTACAATTCTGGCCTGCCTGACCGCCTTCCGTTTCAGAAATCCAAAAGAGCCGGTCTTTGATTTCAAAAGCGGGAATTTTAAGGACTTTTTCAGTTATTTTGATATAATAGGGCATTGTAGAAGCAACAACAAAACAGGCGCGTAGCTCAGGGGTAGAGCGCTACCTTGACACGGTAGAGGTCGGCGGTTCGAAACCGCCCGTGCCTACCATTTACTTTAAAGGGCATCCTTCCACCGCATCGTTATGATGACTTGCGCCACAGGGTGGGAAGATCCCTTTTATTGATTTTCGGGGCCCCTGATTTTAGGGGGCCGGGACAAGTCGAGGGTACAATAAAAATAGATGACAAAGCTTATTTTTCCTGAAGGCTCTGAGGCGAGTGTTCCCGAAGGCGTTACTTTTCTGGAGATCCTTAAGAACCGCGATAAGGGGGTCTTGAAAGAAACCGTTGCCGTAAGGG
>DAIDBB010000108.1 GCA_027310325.1 bacterium
CCTATATCCTTTGCCGGGACGGTCCTGGCGTTTTTAAAGGCGGGCCTGTATGGCGGCCTTGAAAGCCCCTCCGGGGAAATTCCAAGGAGGATCTGCTCCATCACGGGGTTGCCGGCCGCCGTGATCTCAGTAACGCTTTCAGCGTCCAGCTCCCTTATAAGGGCGTTAAGGGCCCCCGCGACGCTAACAGATAGTTCCCGAAGAAGTTGGGGCGCGTTTTTTATCGCCTGTATCCTTGAAAGCAGATCCGCGCCCCACCTTGCCTGGGGGTTGGGCAAGGACCCGGCACCCATGACCTTGCCGTCCGAGAGGTTTACGGCGGCGGCTGCTATGGTCGTCGTACCTATGTCAAAGGCGACGCCAAGACCCTTTTTTTTATAATGTATTTTACGATCGGTTTTCAAGTAAATTCTGGGGCGAAGGCCGTTATAGAAAAGGGCTTGCCCGAAAAGTCTCGAATTCCCGGGGTTGCCGGAATTCGGTCCCCGTAATTGCTCCCAATATCTTTAAAAAGAAATTTTATCCCGAAATGCCGGAGGTTTAAAGCCTTTTTTTAGCCCGAAAAAAAATCCTCCGAGAGAGGCTTTATCATGACGCGGAAAAACTCTTTGAGAGAACCTTTTTGGCGCTGCACATGGCAATTGTTTGGCCTGCCGTGCAGCGATGTCGAACGTAATTCCTTTGACTTCGCAGGTTAGATGGCGTCCGCACGGACAATTTCCTTCAAACTAAAACTCTTATCGGAACCTTATTGGAGGGGCGGTGCTCAGGAGGTACTTTATGTCCTCATCGTCGAACTGAAGGCCGGCGCCGATAAAGCCGCTCCTCAGTTCCTTGTTTACGAAGTCGTCATAGCCGGCGGTAAGGAAGAAGTACCTGTTTATGTAGAAGGTGCCCCATGCCTTCAGGTGGGGATGCGCGCTTCTCGTGAAGTCAAAGGCGTCAAGAGAGACCTTGACCCTGTCGTCAAACAAGTTTATGTCCATTCCGGCCCCGCCGGTCGATTCGATTATACCGCCCCGAAGCGTTACCATCCTTATCCTTTTGGCTATCTCGGCGGTGAACTTGATGGCGTCGGTTATCTTCGTCTCCTTGGTGGTGGTCGTAACACCGCCGGCGGTCGTCGTCGTAGTGGTCCTGTTTATCTTGCCGTTGGGATCGTCGACAACCTCGAGGAGGTAGTACTTGTCGGTCTTAGGCTGTATCCGGAGGCTGAAGTAGCTCTTCGTGTTCCTCTTGTCGAAGAGGTACTCGCCCCTGTACCCTATGAACGTATGGAAGCTTTCGGCCTTCGCGATGTAGTTGTTTATCCCCGATATGGCCTTGTTGAGGTTGTCGTGCGTCGTAGGGTCGTTTATGAGTTTCCCTATGGTCCCTTCGCCCTTGTCGATCTTCGTGGCGATGCTGTTTACCGAGTTTACGGTGTTGGTCACTCCGGGGGTAATCTCCTTGGTGACCTTGTCTATCGTGGCCATCGTTTCCTGGAGCTTGGCAGAAGCAAGCTTCAGGTTTTCGACCCCCTCTTTGAGGTTTCCCCTGTTCTCGGCGATCATCCCGTTAAGGTTGTTCGAGGTCTTGACCATCGAATCGTTGAGGTTCTTCAAGGCCGTCCTCAGGTCGTCCGTTATCATGGGGCCCTGGGTCTTCAAGAGCGCGGTGAATTCGTCGAGGCTCGTCATTATATGGTCGACCCTTTCGTCGTTCTTGGCGACCATATGGTTGATCCTGTCCGAGATCTCTTCTATGTTCTTTACGATCGTCCTTATCGTCTGCTCGCCCTCGGGCCCGCCGAGGACCTTGCTAAGGGACTCGGATATGCCCTTTACGTCGACCGCAACGTCATTGAGCGTGGTTATGAGCCTGTCCATGTCCACGTAGGTGGTCGTCCGGGTGATGGCCTCTCCGTTCGAAAGAGGGGGCGCGTTCGGGGAACCGGGTATTAGCTCGAGGTACTTCTCGCCCAAAAGCCCCTTGGCGGTAAGCACCGCCGTAAAGTCCTTTCCTATCTTGACCCCGGGGTTTATCTGGAGCATGAGGTGGGCCTTGTTGTTCTTTAACTGTATTTCCTTGACCCTTCCAACCTCGACCCCGGCCACCCGGACGGACGCGCCCTTATCCAGGCCAGCCGCCGAGTCGAAATCGACGGTCAGGGTATATCCCTGCGCCCTGCCGAACCTTATGCCTCCGAGGCGGAGCGACATGTACACGAGAAGTATCACTCCGAGGAGCACAAAGAGGCCTACCTTGGCCTCGGGACTGAGTTTTAAGCCTTTTTTCATCCGGTTTGGTCTGTCCTTATTTCGGCGCAGGGTGTTGATTATACAACCGGGGCCGGACCCTGATTAATGACTTTTGTTAATATACCTTTATCGGCCCCTGCGCCCTTCCTTCAAGGAACTGTCTTACTATGGGGTTCCGGTTCGCCTTCATCTCTTCCACGGACCCCTGTTCTATTATCCTGCCCTCATGGAGCATGGCTATCTTATCGGCTATCTTATACGTAAGTGTAATGTCGTGCGTTATGACTATGTAAGTAGTTTGAAGCGCCCGCTGGGTCTCGAGGACAAGGTCCCCGATCGAGTCGCTCATTATGGGGTCAAGTCCTGCCGTTGGCTCGTCGAATAGGACTATCTCGGGGTCCATGACTATCGCCCTGGCGAGACCCACCCTTTTTTTCATGCCGCCGCTAAGCTCCGCGGGCATGAGGTCCTCAACGCCCTCGAGGCCGACCCTCCTTAGCTTCTCTTTAACGATCTTTAAGACGTCCTCTTCGTTAAGGTCCGTATGCTCGACGAGCGGAAATCCGACGTTCTCGGAGACCGTCATGGAGTCGAAGAGCGCCGCGCCCTGGAAGAGCATGCCGAAGCGCTTCCGCATCCCGTTGAATTCGCGTTCCTTCAGGGCCGTTATCTCGACGTCGTCGAGCATGATCTTGCCCGAATCGGGCCGAAGGAGCCCTATAATATGCTTTATGAGGACGCTCTTACCCTCTCCGCTCCTTCCGATAATGACGGTTATCTTGCCTTTTTCTATCGTAAGGTCTACGCCGTCGAGGACGACCTTGCTTTCAAAAGACTTCCTTAAGTCCTTAATTTCTATCATATTTAGGCCCAAATATGCAACGCGCGCCGGGTCGCTACGCTATATTAGACTTCAAGCCCCGTCTCCCATGCCCTTAATACGACATTATCGAGGAGAGTAGATAGTCCGAAACGAGTATAAGGACGCTTCCCATGACGACAGAGCTTGTCGCTGCCCTTCCGACCCCTTCGGCGCCGCCCTTCGCGTAAAAACCGTGAAAGCATGCGACGGTGGCGGTTATTAGGCCGAACGCCAATGATTTCTTGAGGCCGTAGAATATGTCATGGACATTTACGAAGTCGAGCGTCCTTGCTATGTATACGCCTGAGTTTATGCCGAGGAACTTGACTCCCACTATATATCCGCCGACTACGCCGACAAAGTCCGAGATTATCGTAAGGACCGGGAACATCAACACCCCGGCGACGACCCTGGGCACCACCAGGTATTTTATCGGGTTTACCGCCATTGTGACCAGGGCGTCTATCTGCTCGCTAACCCTCATGGTGCCCAGCTCGGTCGCCATGGCGCTTCCGGCCCTTCCCGTTACCATGAGGCCCGTGAGGACCGGGCCGAGCTCCCTGGCCATGCTGAGCGCCACCGTCGGGGCCACGAGGCTTTCGGCCCCGAACCTCTTAAGCGCGTTAAAGCTCTGAAGCGCCAGGACCATGCCCGTAAAAGTACCGGTAAGGATGACGACAAAGAGGCTTTCGACCCCCACGAACTCCATCTGCTTGAACATGTTCCTGAGCTTTATCGGGGGGACGAAGGTATACATGACGGCCTGGGCGAGCATTATGGCTATCGCGCCGGCAGAGTTGATGACGTATTCGGTCTTACGCCCTACTTCCTCAAGGTATTCCCTTATCATACGTATATCCTCGGTACTCGCGCCGAGATGTTGCAGAATATCTCGTAACTGATCGTATTCGTCTTCGCCGCCACCTCGTCGGCGGTTATCTCGTTGTCGCCCTGGCGGCCGATTAGGACCACTTCGGTCCCGGTTCCCACATCGGGGATACCGGTAACGTCGCACATGGTAAGGT
>DAIDBB010000122.1 GCA_027310325.1 bacterium
ACCCAGCACGTCTCTCAATGAATACAATATAAGATCCTTTGTTTTGAGGAAAAAAATTTTCTTCTTGTCCTCCCCGAGGACGCCTTTAAAATCCCCTATCCCGTAGGAATTAGCTATCTTTATCCTCTTCATTGCGAACTCATCCGTCGCTTTTCCGTTCGTGCCGAACTTGGAGGAACAGGCGCCGAGGTAGCCGTGCTTCTTAAGCGACATCATCACCTGCCTGCTGTAATCGCCGTTCGGGTACGAAAGGAAGTTCACCGGAGAGCCGACCTCTCTTTCGATTATGCTCCTTGACTCCTTGAGCTCGTACTCCAGGCCCTCGGGCGTAAGCGTGGACAAAAGTGCGTGCGTGACGGCATGGCTCTCGATCGACATGCCCGCCCTCTTCATCTCGCGTATCTGGTCCCAGCTCAACATCCCGGGCCTTCCGACAAGACCGGTCGATATGAAGAAAGTCGCCGTAAGGTTATACTTCCTAAGGATCGGAAGGGCATAGTTGTAATTGTTCAGGAACCCATCATCGAAGGTGATAACGGCAGGCTTTCCCGCCGGCCTTCCCTTTCCTTTAAGCGAGTCCATGACTTCATTGAAGCCGAGGGACGTGTACCCCGACCCACTCAGGTAAGCCATCTGCTCTTCAAAACTCTCACGCCTTACCAGGTACGATCTTTGGACCGTCTCCAGAAGGAACTGCGAAGGGTTCTCGTCGACTATTTCGTGATACATTAATATCGGTATCTTCATTTTTTATCTGTCTGATCGACAGCCATGCCGTCTTTCAATTCAGCTATTGACCGCGGCCCTTTTTCCAGGCACCAGTTCCCCATAAACCGACATATACTCGCCGGCCATTACGTCGGAAGAAAATTTCTCCTTAAGTCTTATATTTCCCATGAGACCGAGCCTTTTTGCCCTGGGCTCATCCCGGATAAGGTCCAGTACCGCTTTTTTGATCCCCCCGACATCGCTCGGAGTTATCAGTACGCCCGATTCATTATCTATGACGACTTTAGGCACGGCCCCGACCCTTGAGGCGATGACCGGCTTACCCGCCGCCATCGCTTCAAGGAGCACCATGGGCAGCCCTTCCCTGACGGAAGGCAGGATATATATGTCCATGACTGAAAGGAGGTCAGGGACGTCCTTCCGGTAGCCCGTGAATATAACGCTATCCTCTATGCCCAGGCCCCGCGCCATATCCCTCAGTTGGCCGTTAAGGGGGCCGTCGCCGACGATAAGGAACTTAACCCCTTTCTCAACGCCGATAATCTCCTTTGCCGCCCTTAAAAGATAGCCGTAGCCTTTTTCTTCTATGAGGCCTCCGATCGTTCCGACTATGCGCCCGGTCCCTTCAAGACCAAGTTCCTTCTTGAGCGTTTCGGATGAGCCCGTGGCATTAAGCCTGTCGGCGTCCACCCCGTTGTATATGACCCTGATCTTCTCCTCAGGGACGCCCACGCGCAACATCTCTTCTTTTATCACGTCTGATACCGCGACCACCCTGCTGAAGCGCCT
>DAIDBB010000127.1 GCA_027310325.1 bacterium
TCTGCGACCCGGGGGCCCACTCTACGCGGGTCCCCCGAAGGGCAAAACAGAGCATCTGACGCGCCCTCCTTCAGCCCCCGACACCATAGTCCCTTGCCTCTTAAGGGCCGAGCCGTATTTCCGGCGCATCAATATCTCAAACGCTTCCACAATTAACTTGACAATACTCTCGGGCATGTGATAGCACTACTCTGTTAATACCCAAAAAAACACCGAAAAATCAGATATTATGATATCGCTGGACCATACAATCTTATTTCAGGTCGTGGGCTTCTTTGTCCTGCTGTTTATCCTGAACCGTTTCCTATACACCCCGCTCCTTAAAGTGCTGAAGGAAAGGGACGAGCGTACGGGCGGGACCCTCAAGAAGGCCTCGGAGCTGGAAAGGGAGGTCGAGGAAGGTCTCGCCTCTTATGAAAGGAAGATAAAGGACGCTACCGTAAAAGGGTATGAAGAGATAAACAGGCTCCGGCAGGAGGCCCTTGCCGGGGAAAAGGCCATGGTCGAGGCCGCGAGAAGCGAGATGACCGATAGGCTCTCCGAGATGAGGGTCAAAATAGACGCGAGCAAGGCCGGGGCCCTTACGGCCCTTAAAGAAGAGTCGAAAACGCTTTCAAAGAGCATCGCCGAAAAGATACTCGAAAAAAAGCTGGCCGTTATACTCCTCATGTTCATGCTCATGCCAGCGCTTGTCCGCGCCGCCGAGGAGGGTGAAAAAGGGGGCGGCTCTGATCTCATCTATAAGCTCATAAACTTCGTCGTGATGGCGATCGGGGCCTACATCGTGTGGAAAAAGGCGATAAAGGGGCTGCTGGCGAAGAAGGGCGAAAACATAAAAAAGGCCCTTGAAGACGCCAAGAACGCCAAGGAGGCCGCCGACGCCAGGGCAGCCGAATACAGGCAGAAGCTCTCCCTCCTGGAAAAGCGGATCGAAGAGCTCCACCTCGAGCTAAAGGCCGAAGGAGAGGCCGAGAAGTCGAGGATACTCCGCGAGGCCGAAGAGGCGGTAAAGAAGATAAAGGAACAGGCGAAGTTCGCCTCCGAGCAGGAACTCAAGAAGGCCAAGATGGAGATCAAAAAAGAGGTCGCCGTCCTCGCTGTGGCGCTCGCCGAAGAACTCCTTAAAAAGGAACTTACCCCGGCGGACCAGGAAAAACTCATAAAAGGTTATCTCGAAAACCTTAAACTTACCGCGTAATTATGAAAAGCACGGTGGCCAGAAGATACGCCAAGGCCCTTATCGAGCTTGGCAGGGAAGACGGGCTTTACGAGCAGTACGGCAAAGAGCTCCGCACCGTTATCCCGGTATTCAAGGGAAGCCCGGAGCTCACGAGGACCCTACTTAACCCCATGTACAGGCTTGAGGAGAGGCTCGGTCTCATGAATAGCGTCTCGGAAGGCATGAAGCTCTCCATGGTCGTCGCTAGGTTCCTAGCCATACTCGTAGAGACGAGAAAGATAAATCTGCTCGACGACATCGGGGAGGCGTACTCGAGGCTTGAGGACGACCTCGCCGGAAGGATAAGGGCAACCGTCGAAGCGGCCGTCGACCCGAAGGAAGATACGGTCGCTAACATAAAGGACAGGCTCAAGGCGATTACCGGCAAAGAGGTGATACTCGCTTTCAGGAAGGACCCGTCGCTCATCGGGGGCTTGGTGCTCAAGATCGGGAACACCGTCCTTGACGGCAGCGTCAGAACGCAGCTCGAACTCATGAAGGAAAAAATACTGGAAGGGGCGGTTTAAAATGATAAAGGTCGAGGAAATAAGCCAACTCATAAAATCCCAGATAAAGGGATTTGAAAAAGAGATAGATATAAAAGAAGTCGGCACCGTCATATCGGTCGGCGACGGTATAGCGAGGATCTACGGTCTTGAAAAGGCCATGGCCGGGGAGCTTCTCGAATTCCCCCACAACATATTCGGCATGGTCCTCAACCTCGAAGAGGACAACGTCGGCGCCGCCGTACTCGGCTCGGACTACGAGATAAAGGAAGGCGACGTAGTAAAGAGGACAGGAAGGATCGTCGAGGTCCCGGTCGGAGAGGGGCTTGCCGGCAGGGTCATAAACGCCATAGGCCAGCCCGTAGACGACAAGGGGCCGATAGAATCGAAGACCACGAGGCGCATAGAGATAAAGGCCCCGGGTATCGTAGCGAGGAAGTCCGTAAAAGAGCCCCTTCAGACAGGCATAAAGGCCATAGACGGCATGATCCCGATCGGAAGGGGCCAGAGGGAGCTCATAATCGGCGACCGCCAGACCGGAAAGACCGCGATAGCCATAGACACTATAATAAACCAGAAGGGCCTCGACGTCTTCTGCATCTATGTCGCCATAGGCCAGAAGCAGTCTACGGTCGCCCAGATAGTCGAAAAGCTCCGCCAGTTCGGGGCCCTCGACTATACGGTCGTGGTTGCCGCGACCGCAAGCTCCCCTGCTCCGCTCCAGTTCATGGCTCCGTATACGGGCTGCACCATAGGCGAATACTTCCGGGATAACGGCAAGCACGCCCTCATCATATACGACGACCTTTCAAAGCACGCGGTCGCGTACAGGCAGCTCTCGCTTCTCCTTAGAAGGCCCCCCGGGCGCGAGGCCTATCCCGGAGACGTGTTCTACCTCCACTCACGGCTTCTCGAGAGGGCCGCGAAACTGAGCGACGAGCTCGGCGGGGGATCGCTAACGGCGCTTCCAGTTATCGAAACGCAGGCGGGCGACGTCTCTGCCTATATCCCTACCAACGTCATCTCGATCACAGACGGGCAGATTTTCCTTGAAACCGACCTCTTCTACTCCGGCATAAGGCCGGCCATCAACGTGGGCCTTTCGGTTTCCCGCGTCGGCGGAAGCGCGCAGATAAAGGCGATGAAGTCTGTAGCCGGTACGCTTAGGCTTGAGCTTGCGCAGTACAGGGAACTCGCCGCGTTCGCCCAATTCGGCAGCGACCTCGACCCCGCGACCCAAAGGCAGCTCGCAAGAGGCGGCAGGCTCGTCGAGATCTTGAAGCAGGGCCAGTACAAGCCCCTTCCCGTCGAAAAACAGGTGCTTATAATCTACGCCGCCACGAACGGATACGTCGACGCGTATCCCGTAAGCGCGCTCAGGAAGTACGAGGAGGAGCTGAACGCCTACTTCGAGTCGAGGCGTCCCGAGGTATTGAAGGAGCTTAGAGAAAAGAAAAACATCGACGGCGACCTGAAGGCAAAGATCAACGGCGCCCTCGACGAGTTCAAGAAGATATTTGCCGTAGAGGCGAAGTAGTCGCGGTCAAAATCCCGGGAATTTACGAAAGTTCTGAAAGATGCCAAGCCTTCGAGACATAAAACGCCGTATAAAAAGCGTTAAAAACACCCAGCAGATAACAAAGGCCATGAAGATGGTCTCTGCCGCCAAATTGAAAAGGGCCCAGGACGAGATAATAGCCGCCAGGCCATATGC
The DNA here is from genome assembly GCA_027310325.1 of bacterium. Classification (GTDB taxonomy): domain Bacteria; phylum Desulfobacterota; class GWC2-55-46; order GWC2-55-46; family GWC2-55-46; genus JAKAIQ01. The sequence continues at coordinate 3,440 of DAIDBB010000127.1, forward strand.
CGAGAAGATGCTCTCGCTCATCTCTTCTCTCGCGGCCAAGACGCCTTCTGAAAGCCACCCGCTCCTGAGCGCCGGCACCGGCGAGAGCCCGAAGACCACCGTCATATTCATTACGTCCGACAGGGGCCTTTGCGGCAGCTTCAACGCAGTCCTTATGAGGACCGTGGAAAGATTCTTAAGGGAGTCTGAAAACGCGGTTAACCTCTACCTCATCGGAAAAAGGGGCATAGAGTACTTCAAAAGGCGCGATTTAGAGGTCGTCAAATCGAGGCCTTACGGCGGGGCGCGCCCGAACTACGGGCATGCGGTCGAGATCGCCCAGGAAGTCATAAACTCGTTTCTTCGCGGCGAAGTGAACGACGTAAGGATAATATACAGCGAATTCAAATCCGCCCTCGCCCAGAGGCCGGTTGTACAGAGGCTCCTGCCCATAACCCCCGAAAAGCCCCCTGAGGCCGAGGAGTTTATGGTTGAGATGCTTTTCGAGCCGTCTAAAGAGGCAGTGCTTTCGAGTCTGCTGCCCAAATACGTCGAGGTGCAGGTCTTCAGGGCCCTGCTGGAATCTTCAGCGAGCGAGCAGGGCGCCAGGATGACCGCGATGGATTCCGCCTCGAAGAACGCCGCCGAGATGATAGGCGGGCTGACGCTCAAATATAACAGGCTCCGCCAGGCGGCCATCACAAAGGAACTCATGGAGATCATAGGCGGCGCCGAGGCGCTCAAGGGATAAAAGTCAACCTGTTTAAAAGACCGGGGCACATGCATTAAGCCCGTCAACCGAAGTCCAAGGAGGCGATTTAACATGTCCGATAAGAACATAGGAAAGATAACCCAGATAATCGGGCCCGTGCTCGACATCGAGTTCCCCCCGGGGAAATTGCCGGCAATATATAACGCCATAAAGATAACAAACCCGAGCTTAAGCGCCGAGAAATGGAACCTCGTTGCCGAGGTCGCCCAGCACCTCGGTGAAAATACCGTACGGTGCATTTCGATGGACTCTACCGACGGCCTCGTGCGCGGAGCCGAGGCATGGGATACCGGGGCCGGAATATCGGTGCCCGTCGGAAAACCGGTCCTCGGGAGGATCCTTAACGTCGTCGGGGAGCCGGTCGACGAGCTTGGACCCGTAAAGTCGGAAAAGTCCTACCAGATACACCGCCCCGCCCCTTCCTTCGAGGAACAATCGACGTCGGTAGAGGTCTTCGAGACGGGGATAAAGGTCGTCGATCTCCTCACCCCTTACCTAAAGGGCGGCAAAATAGGCCTTTTCGGCGGCGCGGGCGTCGGCAAGACCGTCCTTATCATGGAACTCATCAATAACGTCGCCATGCAGCACGGCGGTTTCTCGGTCTTCGGGGGGGTTGGCGAGAGGACGAGGGAAGGAAACGACCTCTGGATGGAAATGAAGGAAAGCGGCGTTCTCAACAAAACAGCCCTAGTCTACGGCCAGATGAACGAGCCCCCGGGGGCGCGCGCAAGGGTCGCCCTTACGGCGCTTACAGTAGCCGAGTACTTCAGGGACGAGGAGAACCAGGACGTCCTTCTCTTCATAGACAACATATTCAGGTTCGTCCAGGCCAACTCCGAGGTCTCCGCGCTTCTCGGACGCATCCCCTCGGCCGTCGGATACCAGCCGACGCTTTCAACCGACGTGGGCGAATTGCAGGAAAGGATCACTTCGACGACGAAGGGCTCTATCACGTCGGTCCAGGCGATATACGTACCCGCGGACGACCTCACCGACCCTGCCCCCGCGACTACCTTCGCGCACCTCGACGCCACGACCGTTCTTTCAAGGCAGATAGCCGAGCTCGGCATCTATCCGGCGGTCGACCCGCTCGATTCGACCTCAAGGATCCTCGACCCCCAGGTCGTCGGCGACGAGCACTACGCGGCAGCGAGGCAAATCCAGCAGATACTCCAGAAGTACAAGGACCTCCAGGATATCATCGCCATCCTTGGTATGGACGAGCTCTCCGAGGACGACAAGCTCATTGTCGCCAGGGCGAGAAAGATACAGAGGTTCCTCTCGCAGCCCTTCTTCGTGGCCGAGCAGTTCACCGGCACCCCGGCAAGTACGTTGGCATAAAGGACACAATAAAGGGCTTCAGGGGGATCGCCGACGGCAAATACGACGACATTCCGGAGCAGGCCTTCTACATGGTCGGCACCGTCGAGGAAGCCCTCGAGAAGGCCGAAAAGATAAAGGCCACGGTCTAGGGGCTCGGTACGGAACTTATAAATGTCATCGGTAAGAACGGAAGGTAAAAACACGAATGGCTGAAACTTTTTTACTGGAAATAGTCACCCCGGCAAGAAAACTCCTCTCCAGGGAAGTCGAAGAGGTCTCCGCACCCGCACTCATGGGCGAGATAGGCGTCTTGGCGGGCCATGCCCCGATGCTTACGACGCTAAACCCCGGGGTGATCTCATACAAAAAGGGATCAGAGTCGGGTTCACTCGCCGTGGGGCGCGGCTACGCCGAGGTCCTTGCGGACAAGACCACGATACTCGTTGACACCGCGGAGCTCGACTCCGAGATCGACGCGGAAACGGCCCGCCAGTCGTTGGCAAAATCCGAAGACGCCCTTAAAAACCTCACCCCGGACGACCCCGGATACCAGGATGCCCTGGACGCGTATGATCTCGCCCAGGCCCGCATCAGGATAAAGGAACGTCACAAGGGTTAGTTTCGTAATCTCATTAAACCTTTCTACAGTTCATTGGCTTGCCGACCCACGAGGTAAAAAGGCGAGCTATAGAAATGTTTCATTTCTCGCAGATTGAAGCCGGCTTCAATAAGTTGCTCCCGAAAGATTCTTTCCGAAAAAAAAGGAGGTCCTGATGATACCTGAAAAACTACTTGAGGTCCTGAAGAACGAAGGCGTTGTAGCGATAGCGACGTCAGGGCAGGACGGCCCCCACCTCGTAAACACATGGAACAGCTACGTTCAAGTAGTAGACGGGCGACTGGTCTTTCCCGCCGGGGGGATGCATAAGACCGAGGCCAATATCGCCAAGAACAATAAGGTGCTTATGACGCTCGGGAGCCGGGCGGTCGATGGGTTCAGGGGACCCGGGGCCGGGTTCCTTGTGAGGGGGACAGCCGCCTTCATAAAAACTGGGCCGATCTTCGATATGATCCAGAAGAAGTTTCCCTGGGCGAGGGCGGCGGTTGAGATATCGGTAGCCTCTATAACCCAGACGTTATGATCAGGGCTTGGAGGCTTTTTTCGGAGCTATCACGAGCCTTGACTTCCCGTCCTTCACGTCGACCCTGATCTCCAGGTCCTTTGTATTATACTTGCCCTCGACGAGTTTTCTATTCTGCTCTATGGTCCTGGCTATTGCCTCGAAAGTGACGCCGGCCGTGGACTCGCCGCAGGTCTTCCGCGCCTCGATGTATTTCCTGTAGACATCCCTCAGTTCATCGGTAGCTACCTTCTCAACTGGCTTCGCGGGCTCCGGCACATCGGGTTTGGACGGGGCCTGGATTACCTTTGGGCCGGGCGAAGGTTTAAGGCCATTCAGCGCGCCGGCATCTGCCCCCTCGGCCTTCCGTACGTAAGTCCCCTCGTCTATCTCCCTCAAGACCCTCGTCCAGTACTGTTTGTACGAGTTATACCTGGATATTATGCCGTTCAGCCTAAACTTAAGGGATGTATTCGATATGTTCTTGTCGCCGTATTCGAGGACCATCTTGTCGACCTCCGCCCTCAATTTGGCGGGCTCTCGCTTCGCGGCCTTTATGAAATATTGTTCATATTCCACCTTGAGCCTTGCTATCTTCTGGTCGAGAAGTTCGATGAAAGTCCTGTCGTCCATGTGCGAATCCTATCCTGAAAATTTTATCCGGTATGTGATTTTAGGCATTTACTGTTATAAACCTAAAACCCCTGCAGTAAGTATAAGCCTCGCCCTTTCCTCTTCCCCGTTTGGGCCCTTATGTGGTCGTGGTCGGAAAGGGCCCTCAGTTCGAGTTGCGTAAAAACGTTAGAGAGTATATCATATCTTGCCATGAGGCTGCCGGCTAAAGAGCCCTTCTCCTCTTCCTTTACTACAAAGAAGACGAGTAAAGCGGGGCCCGGGAGCGTAAGGCCGATATTAAGGTTAAGTATCTTTGCCTTAAGCCGTGGCGGAACATCTACAAAATACGCCGATAGCGCCGCATGGGAAACTCTTGAAAGTAATATCAAGCCGTAGGATGGAATAAGGCATATGGCGACCGTCAAGGCGTTAGAAAGGGTTTCGGCAGGCAGGAGCCGCCTGCCTGGTCTCCAAAAAGGCTTTGCGTACGCAGAGCCCTTAAGACAAAAGCAAAGCGATATTAATACGTTGGGAAGATTTTTTCTATAGATGGATTCTATTAAAACATATATATCGTGTCAATAAAAAAGTCCTTCTTCGCATCGGCAAAAAAAAGCCTGCCGGCGATCAGCCGGCAGGTCTCTAAACCGTACTAAAAATTTTCTATCTCCTGCTCTTCTTCTTTTTCTTGGAGGTCTTGGCGGCCTTTGCGGGCTTCTTGTAGGCTTCGGCTTCCTTCTTTGCCGCGTCCCTTTCAGCGGTCAGGTTGGTCACCTGGGCCTTGAGGTCGTCATTGTCCTTCTGCAGGCCAGCTACCTGGTTCTTGAGGTTATTGTTATCCCCCGTTAGGCTTGTCACCTGGCCCTTTAACTGCTCATTCTCCTGCTTAAGTTGCTGACCGCAGCCCGAAACTAACAACAGGGCAGCGAAGACCATGCTTAATAGTCCGAGCTTCTTCACCATTTTCCCTCTCCTTTTGTTTATTTTTTCTCTTGCCGAATGACGGAAGGATTTCAGGCGTTAGTAATGCATTAAACATGCCATGAGAGGGAAGAGATTGGTGTTTTTCAACGAAAACGGGAGCTTACTGGCGCGCGGGCTTGTATTCCACGCGTCAAGGTAAACCTTTTGGTCTAAATGATGCACCTTTTGGTGCAGAATAGGATTCCTTTACGATGCCGAACTTGTTGAGCCTGTACTGGAGCGTCCTGTAGCTCATCCCGAGGAGCTGAGCGGCCTTGCCGAGTATACCGCTCGATTTTACCATGGCCTTTATGAGCATCTCCTTTTCGAACTCCTCGAAGGATATCCCTTCCTCAGGGAGCTCGAAGTCGATCTTACCGAGCATCATGGGCCTTGTCATTATTTCCATCGGGAGCGACTCAACGCCTATGACGTCGCCCTCATTGAGGAGGATAGTCCTTTCAATGACGGCCTCGAGCTGGCGTACGTTACCAGGCCAGTTGTAGTTGAGGAGCATGTTCATCGCCTCGTCGGATACACCTTTTATGTTCTTGTCGAAGGCCTCGTTGTATTTCTTTATGAAGTAGGCGATGAGTTCCGGGATGTCGCTCCGCCTGTCGCGCAGAGGCGGTAGCTTGAATGCCACCACGTTCAGCCTGTAGAAGAGGTCTTCCCTGAAGCGGCCCTTCTTTATCTCGCTCTCGAGGTCCTTGTTGGTGGCGGCAATGAGCCTTACGTTCACCTTTATGGCGGTGTTTCCGCCGACTCTTCTCAGTTCCTTATCCTGTATGACGCGTAGCAACTTTGCCTGAAGCATCAGGTTCATGTCGCCTATCTCGTCCAGAAATATCGTCCCTCCATCGGCGGCCTCGAAGAGGCCTATGTTCCTGGCGTAGGCTCCCGTGAACGCCCCCTTCTCGTAGCCGAAAAGCTCGGTCTCAAGGAGCGTTTCGGGGATGGCAGCACAGTTTAAGGCCATGAAGGGCTTCGAGGCCCTGGGCCCGGCGTAGTGGAGGGCCCTTGCGATAAGCTCCTTGCCGGTTCCGCTCTCGCCGTATATGAGTACCGTCGCGGAGCTTCCGGAGACCTTCTTTATCATCCTGAAGATCTCGCGCATCTTGTTGTCGTTGCCGATTATGCCCTCGGGCCTGAACTGCTTTTCAAGCTGTTCCTTGAGCGCGATGTTCTCGGTCAAAAGCCGCGCCTTCTCGACGGCCTTGCCGGCGACCATTAAAAGCTTTTCCCTGTCAAGCGGCTTCGTGAGGTAATCAAAGACCCCGAGCCTTATGGCGTCCACGGCCGAATCTATGGTCCCGTGGGCGGTTATGACCACGACGCTTAAACTTGGGCGCTCCCTGAAAATCTGCTTCATGAGCTCATTGCCGTCCATGCCCGGCATCTTAAGGTCCGTTATGACAAGGTCAAAGTTCGTCTTCTGAATGGCGTCAAGGGCGTCCTTACCGGAGCTTGCCGTACCAACGTTATAACCCTCGGCCTCGAGTATGGCCTTCAGTATCTCCCTCTGCCCCTTTTCGTCGTCTACGACAAGGATCGTTCCTTTCATCTATGCTCTCCCGCTCGCAGGCAGGCTCACCGTAACGGTGGTGCCCTTGTCCATAACGCTTGAAATGGAAAGCATGCCCCCGTGCTCCTCTATAATGCGCTTTGTGAGGGCAAGCCCTAGCCCTATGCCCAGGTCTTTCGTGGTGAAGTAGGGCTCGAATATCCGCGCCATGTTCTCCGGCGATATCCCGCACCCCGTGTCCTCTATCGTGACTCTCACCTCGCCCCCGCTTAAGGAGGGCTCCACAATGAGGCTCCCGCCATATGGCATAGACTGTATAGCGTTGAGGAGAAGGTTCAGAAAACAGGTCTTCATCTGCCTGTAGTCGGCCATGACCTTCGGCAGTTCCCCGGCCGGCTTCATCTCCGCGGATATCTTCTGCTCTGCGCACCTGTCGCTTAAAAGGAGCATCGTCTCGTTAAGTATCGGCCCAAGCCCTACGCTTTCAGGGTTAAGGTGAAGGGGTTTGCCGAAGTTAAGGAAAGAACTTACCATGCCGTCGAGCCTTTCTATCTCGGATTTTATGCCGGCTATCGTCGAAAGGAAGCTCTCCTTTTTATCGGCGTCTTCAGGCGCGTTAGTAGCCCTCAGGTGGTCGATGCTCAGGTTAATAAGGTTAAGGGGGTTTCTCACCTCGTGGGCGATGCCGGAGGCAAGAGACCCTATCTTTGACATATGTTCGGCCTCCTTGAGCCGAGCCTCAAGCTCTCTTTTCTCGCCGAGCTTTATTACCATGTCGTTGAAGTTGCGGGTGAGCCTCCCCAATTCGCTATTGTCTTCCACCTTGAGCCTTACGGTAAGGTCCCCGCCGGCGACCCTCTGGGCGGCGTCGGCTATGCTCTGTATGGGTTCGGAGTATTTGTTTGAAAGATACATGGCCAGGAGTATGCCGATCGAGAATATCGCGAGAGTGGCTATTAGCCTGTTCCTGTGGTTGGCCCTGGCGATTGAGGTGAAGTCGTCGAACTGGGTGGCTATGTGCACGTACCCGAGGAGCGTCTTCCCGGTCACGACTGGCAGCAATATGTCGTATCTCTTCTGTCCCTCGGTTGTAGAGGTGTACTCGGTGACGTTGCCGATGTTCTTTACCGATTCGCCTTTTATGGAAAGCTTCTTGCCGATTAGGCTGGGGTTGGAGCTGGCGATAACGTCCCTTCCGTTATTTATGACCGATATCTCCTTTATCCCCTTTTTCCTCAGGTTCGCAAGGCCCCTTAACTTCTCGATATTGACCTTCTCGCTGGACTGGGACATCTGCTCTATGCTTATCTGAATGGCCTCGGAGAGCTCTTCGGTATGACGCCTTACCTCGTCTATCAGGTCCTTTTCGGCCTGCGCGTAGATAAAAAGAAGCGACGCTATCGAAAGAAAACATAGCGAGACCATTATGACAAGGAGCTTGGTCTTGAGGCTCAGGCTCGAAAGGACATTTCGTATGGATTTAATGACCATCTCTCATACCGCTTTTATGATCCATCTCAACTGGCTATAAATTAATGGGACGGCAATGGGTCCATATATAAAAATATCTTATTTCAGTTTACTAATCAATAGCATTCCGGGACACGAGGTAATGGTTGACTCGGACGTTTTTTTCTGTTAATCTTAACTCCCCTGCGGGGCCCAGGATGAAAAGCCCGGGAAGGCCGGCAAATCTACGCCGGCCCGCGCCGTTTCTCCAATAAGTCCCATATCGCAAATCAACCTTAAATCTGGAGCCTGAAATGAAAGATACCATATGGAATAGAAGGTCATTTATAAAGACCACGGTCCTGGGGGCGCTCTTATTACTGAGCAGTCCCGGTTTCGCCGCTGACGCGTTTAAGGAAAACGACGCCCCTCCCGGCAGGCTCTTACTGGTGAACGCCCGTAACGGAGAGACCCTCGACGTGACTTACAGGAAGGAATCCGGCGAGTATGACCAGGAGGCCCTCGACTCGATCAACCACATCCTCAGGTGCCCTCATAACGACGAGGAAATAAAGATGGACATCAGGATGATCGAGTTCCTGAACGCGGTCGATAAGGAACTCGGGGACGGCGGCAACGAGATCCACATCATCTCCGGCTACAGATCGCCCGAGTACAACGCCCTTTTAAGAAAGAGGAGCAAGAGGGTCGCCAAGCACAGCCTCCACACCTGGGGCAAGGCCGTCGATTTCCGCATACCCGGCATACCGGCCGCAAAGATAGAGCGTACCGCTATCAACATGGAGCTTGGCGGAGTGGGCTATTACCCGAGAAAGGGGTTCGTCCATATCGACTCCGGCAGTTTCAGGTACTGGTAGATATGCCAAAGAGGCTCGCGGCGCTCCTTATCGCCGGGTTGTTTATCCTATCAGTCCCGTTGACCCTTCCAGCCGCGGAGATAACGCAAAAGAAAAGACCGAGCTGCGGGCGGGACTTCCCGAGCGATGACCTCGTCCTGTGGAACTGCGTAAGGCTTAAAAAAGGTCAGACCCTCGACAGCGTCTTCCTTGATAAGTGGAAGATAGTGGCCCGCTTCAACAGGATAGACCGCCGTCATGCCTACCCCGGGGTTCGCCTCAAGGTCCCTGTAGACATTCATTCGATGACCGACTACACCCCCCTGCCGGAATCATATCCCCCTGCCGAGAAATACCCGAAGTTCATCCTCGTCGTCCTCTCCGAAGAGTTCCTCGGGGCTTACGAACATGGCAAACTCGTCTTTTCCGCGCCTATCGCGACGGGTAAGGACACGAACAAGACTCCCCGCGGCTATTTCAGGATTACGGCCTTCAGCCAGAAACACACGTCTTCAAAATACTTCATAGAGAATACCAAAATTCTATACCCTATGCACTGGGCCTTAAGGTTTTACATAGACCGGGAAGGTGTTTCCTTCTGGTTCCACGGCAGGGACCTGCCCGGATACCCGGCCTCCCACGGCTGCATAGGCCTTTATGACGAAGCCATGCAGAAGGAATACTACCGCTATCCTCCGGACCCGCAGCTTAACGACGCAAGCCAGCTCTACAAATGGGCCATAGGCGGCGCCCCGGACGACGGCAAATTACATGCCCTTGCGGAAGGCCCCAGGGTCTTTATAACCGAAGAGATGCCCAATGAAGAGATCAGGAACCCCTTTGAGAACCCGGCTGGAAAATAGGGTCTTCAGGGCCGTCCTACGCCTTATATCCCCAAAAAATCCGGGTCATATCAGTTGACTACCGCGACCCCGCTGTGATAATCTGAAAACTTATGAAAAAGTCCAAATATTTCCCTTCCTTAGAAGCTTTCAGAGAACTGGCCGTTTCCTTTAATATAGTCCCCGTCTACAGGGACATACTGGCGGACATGGACACCCCCGTATCGGCCTTCATGAAGATAGATAATGGGAAAGACGCCTTCTTGCTCGAAAGCGTCGAGGGCGGCGAGAAGTGGGGCAGATATAGCTTCCTGGGCGTTTCACCCAGGCTTAGCGTGCGTAGCGAGGGGGGCTCAGTCGAGATAATCGAAAACGGCTCCAAAAAGGCCGTCAAGGGAAACCCGATAGACGCGCTAAGAGACCTGATGTCGGGGTACAAACCTGCGCCCGTCGAGGGGCTCCCGAGGTTTTACGGCGGGGCCATAGGATACTTCGGGTACGACACCGTAAGGCATATAGAAAGGCTCCCGGACCTCTCTCCTAAAGACCTCGACCTGTACGACTTTTTCTTTATCCTCACGGATACCCTCCTTGTATTCGACAACGTCGAGCACAGGATAAAGGTGATATCGAACGCGTATATCGACGGAAGCGTAGAGCCCGAAAAGGTATATGAGCGGTCGCTTGAAAAGATAGACTCCCTCGTAAAAGGCCTCAGGGCGACCCCTTCGCCGCGCAATGAAGGCATAGGACTAAAGCCGCCAACGGTATCATCCAACTTCCCGAAAAAAGATTTTCTTTCCGCGGTCGACCGCGTAAAAAAATATATCCAGGACGGAGACATAATACAGGCGGTCATATCGCAGAGGTTCGAAACGCAACTTAACGCCCCGCCCTTCGACATATACAGGGCGTTACGCGTGGTAAACCCCTCGCCCTACATGTTTTTCCTCCGTCTCGGGGACGTCACCATCGCCGGGTCTTCGCCCGAGATCCTCGTAAGGGTCGAAGGGGAAGAGGTGAACGTAAAACCGATAGCAGGCACGAGACGACGGGGCCGCGACGAGGAGGAAGACGTACAACTCGAAAAAGAGCTCCTCGCGGACCCCAAGGAGCGGGCCGAGCACATAATGCTTGTTGATTTGGGGCGTAACGACATAGGTCGGGTCTGCAGGCCGGGGACCGTTGGCGTAGACGGCCTCATGTCAATAGAAAGGTATTCGCACGTCATGCATATCGTATCCAACGTAACCGGGGTCCTCTGCAAGGAGTACGGTCCGTTTGATGCGCTTAAGTCCTGCTTTCCGGCCGGCACTCTCACGGGCGCGCCAAAGGTAAGGGCCATGGAGATCATAGAGGAGCTTGAGCCGTGCAAACGCGGGGTCTACGGCGGGAGCGTCGGGTACTTCGGCTACTCCGGGAACATGGACATGTGCATAGCCATAAGGACGATGGTCATAAAGGACGGGCGCGTTTACATACAGGCCGGGGCCGGGATCGTCGCGGATTCAGTCCCCGAAAAGGAGTTCGAGGAAACCGAGAACAAGGCCCGTGGGGTCTTGAAGGCGGTGCAAATGGCAGCGGAAGGGCTTTAGAGACTCCACTACCCTTTGGTTCAGGCGCTTACCCGGAAATGTCCCTTAAAAGATAAAAAAATGCTCTTGATGATAGATAACTACGACTCTTTTACGTTTAACCTCGTCCAGTACTTCGAGGAACTTGGCGCCGATGTCGCCGTATACCGGAACGACGCCATAACCGTAAGAGAGATAGAAAAGCTCGCACCGGGTATGATCGTCGTCTCCCCGGGCCCGTGCGACCCGGTGAAGGCCGGGATATCGGTGGAGGCGATAAAGCACTTCGCCGGAAAGGTACCTATCCTCGGGGTCTGTCTCGGGCATCAGTCCATCGGCTATGCCTTCGGCGCGGAGGTGGTAAAGGCCGCCAGACTCATGCACGGCAAGACCTCGATGGTATACCACGACGGCAGGACCATCTTCGCAGGCATAGAAAACCCGTTCGAGGCCAACCGGTACCACTCGCTCATCGTAAGGAAAGATACGTTGCCCGAGTGCTTCGAGGTGAGCGCCTGGACTGACGCGGGGGAAATAATGGGCCTGAGGCACCGGTCATACCCGATGGAGGGGGTCCAGTTCCACCCGGAATCGATACTTACTCCGTCAGGAAAAGAGATACTTAATAACTTCCTGAAGAGTTACTGAAAAGATCATGATAAAAGTCGCCATAGCTAAAGTGGTGAGAGGGTCCGACCTTACGGAACAGGAGATGATCTCGGTCATGCACGAGGTCATGTCCGGAGGGGCGAGCCCGGCGCAGATAGGCTCGTTCATAACCGCCCTCAGGATGAAGGGGGAGACGGTTGAGGAGATAACCGGCGCGGCCAAAGTCATGCGCGAGAAGGCTTCAAGGGTCGAGTGCCCCGTGGATGCCGTCGATACATGCGGGACCGGCGGGGACGAGTCGATGACGTTCAACATCTCGACCGCCGCCGCTTTCGTCGCCGCCGGAAGCGGACTTACGGTAGCGAAGCACGGCAACAGGTCCGTTTCTTCAAGGAGCGGGAGCGCGGACGTCCTGAAGGCCCTCGGGGTAAATATCGAGGCCGAGGTATCGATGGTTGAGGAATGCCTCAGGGAGGCGGGGATCGGGTTCCTTTTCGCCCCGATGCTCCACGGCGCGATGAAGTACGCCGCGCCAGTAAGAAGGGAGATAGGGATAAGGTCGATATTTAACATCCTCGGCCCGCTTACAAACCCGGCAGGGGCCCGTTGCCAGGTCATCGGGGTCTACGACCCGGAGCTTACGGATATACTCGCGAAGGTCCTGTATAACCTCGGAACAAGACACGCCTTCATCGTCCGCGGCGAGGACGGGCTGGACGAGTTCACGCTTACGTGCGAGACGAAGGTCACGGAATTAAATGATTCTTCCATAAGGACGTACCATGTAAAACCGGAGGACTACGGGTTCGAGCGCGTTTCTCC
>DAIDBB010000132.1 GCA_027310325.1 bacterium
GGCCCGGCACCACGGAGCAGACTATGGAGCCTTCTATATCCGTCCGGGCTATGCCCGCGGACGAGATAATGCTTTTAAGGACGACCCCGTATTCGTCCGATGTGCGGTCTATCTCTGTATTTATTCTCCAGTGGGATACCAGTTCGTTATCCCTGAACGCGCCGATGACGATATTGGAGTTTCCGATATCCGCGGCTAGAAGCATCTTTTGGGTCACCCTACCCCCTCTCCGCGTCCCCTGAGATGATCCTGACGACAGCGCCGGCGGGGTCCCTTACCAGAAGGGCTCCGCTTTCGTCAACCCCTGCGCATATGCCCGAGATCGACCGGTTAAAGGAGATGACCTTTACCGGTTTGCCCTCGGCGTCGAAGTAGCCCTTCCAGGCGCTTAAAATCGGCCCGAACCCCTCCATTAAGTATATTTTATACCATTTTTCGACACTTGCATAAAGGGTGCGGACAAAATGGGTCCTGTCGACCTCATGGCCCGACTTCTCGGCGAGCGAGGTCGCTATCGACCTTACGGGGTCCGGCAGCATCATAGCTTTCATGTTTACGTTTACGCCTATCCCAGCTATCACGAAATGGACCCTATCGGCCTCCGAGTCCATTTCGAGGAGTATCCCTGCGACCTTCCTCGAATCGATAAGTATATCGTTCGGCCACTTGACCGTCGGTCTTCCGGGGCATACGGCCCCGACCGCCTCGGCCACGGCCACGGCTGAAAGGAACGTCAGGTTTTGCGCGGCCTGCGGCGGGCAATCGGGCCGCAGGATTATGGACGTATAGACGTTTACACCCGGCGGGGACTCCCACCTTCTTCCGATGCGTCCCTTTCCATTCGATTGAGCATCGGCTATTACGACGGTGCCCTCGGGCTCGCCGCTTCTTGCAAGCTCAAAGGCCTTTATGTTCGTTGAGTCTATGGAGGGATAAAAAAATACCTTTTTGCCTATTGTACCGGTCGTGAGGGCCGACCGTATCTCGACGCCGTTAAAACTCGCCTCGCCCTTAAGCGAGTACCCCTTCGAGGGGCTCGCCTCGATGAGAAAGCCCATCTTCCGGAGGTTGCTTATGTGCTTCCAGACGGCGGTGCGGGACACCCCGAGCCGTGAGCTAAGGGCTTGACCCGAGACATACTTTTTCTCATTACCCGGACCTGCCCTCAAGATCCTTACTATCTCTACCTCTTTTTCCTGCATATCATTCTATCTCCAGGCTTATATCCACGGCCCTGGCGGAATGCGTAAGGCCTCCCACGGAGATGAAATCGACCCCGGTTTTCGCTATCTGAAGGACGTTATCTATCGTAACCCCTCCGGAGGCCTCGACAAAGGCCCTGTGGCCTATGAGGCTTACGGCCTTTTTCATCATGGGCGGGCCCATGTTGTCGAGCATGATTATGTCCACGCCGGCTTCTATCGCCTCTTTTACCTCTTCAAGGCTCGTTACCTCGACCTCGATAGTCATCTTCCCGTGGCAGGCCCTCTTGACCCTATCGACGGCCTCTTTTACCCCGCCGGCCACCTTTATGTGGTTGTCTTTTATAAGGACGGCGTCGAAAAGCCCAAACCTGTGGTTCAGGCCCCCGCCAGCCTTTACAGCGTATTTCTCGAGACCCCTCAGGCACGGGGTCGTCTTTCTCGTGTCGAGTATCTTTGCGTCAGTAGACCTGATCTTCCTTACGAACATGTCAGTGCGGGTTGCTATGCCCGACATCCTCTGCAGGAAGTTAAGGGCTACCCTTTCACCCGTGAGTATCGTTGCAAGCCCACCCCTCACCTCTGCTAAAGCCTCCCCCTTTTTTACCATGTCCCCATCGTCGAAGTACGTCTTGAAGACGATTTTTTCATCAAGATATTTGAATACGTTCATGGCCATGAAAAGGCCCGCTACGATAAAGTCCTCCTTGGCGAGGAAGACACCCTTTCCGGCTTCCTGGCCGACGATGGCCCTTGTAGTGATGTCTCCCCGGCCAACGTCCTCGGTAAGGGCGGCCTTAATAAGCGCCCCGGAGTAGCCTTCGAACGAAGGCGCGGGACCGCCGACCTTGCGTGCTTTTTGTGACTTTTTCTTCAATGAGTACCCCTTACGCCCATTATGCGCTCAAGCCCCTTCTCAAGCTTGCCCCTCTTCTCAAGAAGCCCCTCCATCCGCGCCCTTTCCTTTTCCACAACCCCGGCAGGGGCCTTGTTCACAAATTCAGGGTTTTCGAGTTTTTTCCTTACCCCTTCGTACTCTGAGGCGAGCTTGTCGAGCTCCTTCTGGAGCTTTTTCATCTCTGAGTCAAAATCGACGAGCCCTTTTAAAGGCACAAAGACCTCTATCTCTCCGCTCGCAGCGAATGCTGTGCCGGCGTCCTTTGGCCTCACACCTTCCATGTTCACGGTTAGTGTCTTAACCTTTGCAAGGTTTTTTATGTCTTCAATAGAATTTGTTATGAGAGACGCTGTTCCATGAGATTGAGTGAAGCAGATACAATCAACCTTTGCAGACAAAGGTACGTCCATTTCTGTCCTAATGTTCCTTATGGCCCTTATCACATCCATCACCTTCTCCATGTTTGCCGCGACCGCCATGAATTTGCTCGGGTCCGCAATAGGAGTCGGGTACGTCGTTTCCTGAAGGGTCTTGCCTTCGCCTGGCATTTTCCCGTATATCTCTTCGGTTATGAACGGCATAAAGGGATGGAGAAGTTTCAGCGAGTCTTTTAGCACACTGGTAAGTACGGTTGCGGCTTGCTGCTTCCTATCAGGCCCCATGTCGCCGCGTAGATGCGGCTTTATCATCTCCACGTACCAATCACAGACCTCGTGCCAGACGAATGAATAGAGAATGCGCGCCGCCTCGTCGAACCTGTAGCTCTCAAGCGCCCTCGATACGCCTTCGGCGCAATCCGAAAGCCGCCGGAGTATCCACATGTTAACTGCATCGAGCGTACGCTCTTCAGGTATTATTATCTCCCCATCTGCGTTGAGCACTATGGCGTCCTTGGCCTCCTCGATATTCATCAGGGTAAACCTTGCGAGGTTCCAGATCTTGTTGCAGAAGTTCCTGTAGCCGGCAATCCTTTCCTCCGCCAGCTTTATGTCCCTTCCCTGCGCCGCCAGCGCCGCCAGAGTGAACCTGAAGGCGTCGGTACCGTACTTCTCCATCATGATGAGCGGGTCTATGACGTTACCCTTGCTTTTGCTCATCTTCTGCCCCTCGGCATCCCTGATGAGGGCGTGGATGTAGACGTCGCTGAAGGGCTCTGAGCCCATGAAGTGCTTGCCCATCATCATCATCCGCGCCACCCAGAAAAATATTATATCGAAGCTCGTCGATAATACCGAGGTCGGGTAGAAGGCCTTCAGTTCCTCTGTCTTATCGGGCCAGCCCAGCGTCGAGAACGGCCAGAGCGCCGAGGAGAACCACGTGTCGAGGACGTCCGGGTCCTGCTCGACATCGGCGCTTCCGCACGTCGAGCACTTCTCGGGGTCAACGGCGGCTACCGTAATATGGCCGTCCTTGCAGTGCCATGCCGGTATCCTGTGCCCCCACCATATCTGGCGCGAGATGCACCAATCGCGGATATTCCTCATCCAGTCGAAGTAAGTGTTCTCCCAGCCTTTGGGGATGAACCTTGTCTCGCCGTCCTCGACCGCCTTTATCGCGGGCCCGGCAAGAGGAGCGACCTTAACGAACCACTGCTTCGAGAGCGTCGGCTCGACGATTGTTCCGCACCTGTAACAGGCCCCGAGCATTATCTTATAGTCCTCTGCCTTCTTAAGGAGCCCGAGGTTTTCGAGGCCCTCGATGACCTTTTTACGCGCCTTGAACCTATCGAGCCCTTTGAACTGCCCGGCGTTCTCGTTCATGACGGCGTTATGGTCCATGACCTTGAGCGCGGGCAGATTATGCCTCCGGGACATCTCAAAGTCGTTAAAGTCATGGGCAGGGGTTATCTTTACCGCCCCCGTGCCGAACTCGATACTTACGGACGGGTCTCCTATGATGGGTATCTCGCGTCCCGTAAGGGGAAGCCTTATGGTGCCGCCGATAAGCGACTTGTATCTATCGTCCTGCGGGTTTACGGCGACCGCGGTATCCCCGAGCATCGTCTCCGGGCGGGTAGTTGCCACGACGAGGGAGGTTGTACCGGCAACCGGTTCCTTAAGCGGGTATTCCATGTAGTAGAGCTTGCCGGACGTCTCATCGAACTGGACTTCGAGGTCTGAAAGGGCGGTATCGCACCTGGGGCACCAGTTTATGATGTAGTCGCCCCTGTAGATGAGACCTTCGGAGTAAAGCCTCGCGAAGACCTCCCTTACGGCCTTCGAGAGCCCCGCGTCCATCGTAAACCTTAGCCGCGTCCAGTCGCACGAGGCCCCGAGCCTTTTAAGCTGTTTTATTATCGTCCCGCCCGATTCCTCCTTCCACTTCCATGCCCTCTTTATGAACTCTTCCCTGCCGACGCTATGCCGGGAGAGCCCCTCTTCGGCGAGTTTTCTCTCCACCACGTTTTGCGTCGCTATCCCGGCGTGGTCTATGCCCGGAAGCCACAGCACGTTAAACCCTTTCATCCTCTTATATCTCGCCAGTATGTCCTGAAGGGTCGAATTTAGGGCGTGTCCCAGATGTAGAGCGCCGGTGATGTTCGGAGGCGGTATTACCATCGAGAAAGGCGGCTTTTTTGAAGGGAGCTCCGGGGTGTTCAGCCCCGAAGATATCCAGAACTCCGACCACTTCTCTTCAACGTTTTTAGGCTCGTATGTCTTTTCCAGCGTCTTTTCGCTCATTTCCGTCTAACCTTGAAGTTTATATTATAATACAGATGCCATAAAACTAAAAATCGGCCAAACTGGGGCCGATGCGGTATTATATGAAATTTTCCAGGAATGGTCTGGAGAGTTCTTTACTGAAAAACAAGTGCGCCGCCACCCGGCGACGGGGCAAAGGTAAACAGCCCCGCCTCACCTTTCCAATCCCCTAAATCCCCCAACTCCTTAAACCGCCAATCCGGGAACAGTCACGGCGGACGTCATTTAAGCTTGGAGATCGCTTCCTTGAACTTGCTTATCTCCGCTTTTATGAGGTCCTCGGCGAGTTCCGGGACGACCTCCCATGCTATCTCCTCGATGACCTCTCTTGCTACCCTCTGGACCATCTCTTCGAGTTGCTCCTTGGGCAACGCCACCCCTGCCGGGAGCCTGCCGCCCAGGTCCTCTCTTATCTTCTCCTCGGCCCTGCCGGCGGCTTCCTCGACGATCCGCTTCGTTACCAGGGGAACGGCCTCTTTTTCAATTTCAGGCACCCTGGACTCAACCGGCGCTTTCTCCTCAATGAGTTCAGGCGGTACTTCAAGTAGGTCGGTCTCCCCCTGGGGCTCTTCGACGACGGCCTTGGCTGCCTCGGGGATCCCCGTACCGGCTGGCTTTTCCGGAGCGAACCAGGGGAGATCTTCGGGTTTCATGGGCTCCTCGACCGATGCTGCGGCCCTGGGGGCCTCGGACGCTGGCCTCAAGGGTTCCGGCGGAGGCACGAACTCGATTGGTTCGGTCTTGAAGGGCTCTGGGTTGAACTCCTCGGTCTCGAAAGGCCCGAGGTCAAAGGCCGGAGGGGCTTCCTCTTTCTTCGCCGGAGGCTCGACTATTCGCGGCTTTTCTTCCTCAAGAGGCCCCAGGTCCAGGTATTCTTCCGTTAGGTCTTCCTTCAAGGGTCCCTCCAACCCTTCAAGGAAATCAAGCGAA
>DAIDBB010000160.1 GCA_027310325.1 bacterium
GTGGAGAAGGTAAAAAACCGCTTTAACGTCTCCGTCGCGGAGGTCGGGGACAACGATCTCTGGCAACGGGCCGAGCTGGGAGTTTCGGCCGTTGGAAACGACAGGGCTTTCATAAATTCCATACTCGATAAGGTCATGAACTTTATCGAAAATCTCCATCTGGCCGAGATAGTCGACCACAATATCGAGCTTATAAATTACTGAGCCCTGTGTCGGGCCTTTGGTAAAGACAGATGACATATAAACGCAATGAGAGGGTCGGTGACCTCATAAAGGAAGAGATAGCCTCGATGGTCCTTCACGGAGAGATAAAGGACCCGAGGATAGGTTTTGTCACTATAACGCACGTTAAGCTCACCCCTGACCTGAAGGACGCGAAGGTGTATTTCAGCCAGATAGGGACGGGCGAGGGAAAGTCAAAAAGCCGGGACGGACTCAATAGCGCGGTCGGTTACATAAGAAGGACGCTTGCGAAACGGTTAAGCCTAAGGCACATACCCGCGATAAGTTTCGTATATGATGATTCTCTCGAGTACTCCGAGCATATAGAAAAGGTCATAAGGGAGATCAAGGAGGGAGAGCAAGGCTAGTCGCCGGCGCATATCATGGATAAAAGGTTCGACGAGATAATAAAAGAGATCAAGAAAGGCAGGAAGTTTCTTACTGTCTCGCACGTTAGCCCGGAGGGTGACGCCGTGGGGTCGCTTTTAGGCATAACGCTCGCGCTCCGCTCCCTCGGCAAGGACGTGACCGCGTACCTCGAAGACCCGGTGCCCGGCACCTTTGATTTTCTTCCGGGCGCCGAAACGATTGTCCACAGCCTTGAAGGTGCGGGTCCCTTCGACGCGACCTTCGCGGTGGATTGCGGACAGAAGGAGAGGCTTGGGAGGGGCTTCACGGAACTGAAAGAGCCCGGCACAATAATAAATATCGATCATCACGCCACTAACGACCGTTTTGGCGACGTAAACGTCGTGGAGCCGGACGCAAGCGCGGCCGGGGAGCTGGTCTACGACCTTGTAAAGGCCGCTTCGATAAAGATCACCCGCGATATCGCGACCAACCTTTATGTCGCCATACATACCGATACAGGATCGTTTCGTTATTCTTCAGCTACAGCGGACTCCTTCACAAAGGCCGGGGAGCTGGTGAGAGCGGGCGTGAACCCGTGGGACATCTCGAGGCGCGTATACGAGAATTACCCGGCACGGAAGTACAGGCTCCTTGGCCTTGTGCTTTCAACCCTTGATATAATAAAAACGAGCGAAGATAAGGACAGCGACATAGCCACCCTTGTCGTCACCATGGACATGTTCAGAAAAGCCGGCGCCGAAAAGGACCTTGCCGACGGTTTTGTCAACTACGCCAGGGGCATAGAAGGCGTCGGGGTGGGCGTGCTTTTCAGGGAAATATCCACAAGCGAATACAAGGTCAGCATGAGGTCCAAGGGCGATGTCGACGTCGCGGAGATAGCCATGCATTTCGGCGGCGGCGGGCACCGTAACGCCGCTGGTTGCGCGCTTAAGGGGAGCCTTGAAGAGGTAAAGGCTCGGGTCATAAGCGCCATCAGGGATAAGATGTTAGCTGCCGAGAAGGTATGAACGGGATACTGATAGCCGATAAGCCCGCCGGGTTGACTTCGCATGACGTGGTCGCGAGGGTAAAAAAGGCCCTTGGGGCGCGTAAGGTCGGTCACCTCGGCACCCTGGATCCCATGGCCACAGGAGTTCTTCCGCTCGTCATAAACCAGGCCACTAAATTCGCAAGGTTCCTTGACGGAGGGAAAAAGGAGTATCTCTGCGCCATGAAGCTCGGCGAAGAGACCGACACCTATGACGCCGAGGGAAGGGTTACGGCCTCGGCAGACCCTTCTTTTTTGACGGATGATGCGATAATAAAGGCGTTAAAGGGCTTTGCCGGAAAGATAAGGCAGGTACCTCCCATGTATTCCTCGAAGAAAATAAATGGCACTCCGCTCTACAAGATGGCAAGGAAGGGTATCGTTATTGAAAGAGAGGCCAGGGAGGTAGAGATTTTCGGCCTGGAAGTTACGGAAATATCCGTCCCTCACGTCAGGTTCATGGTCTCCTGCTCAAAGGGGACTTACGTTAGGGCGCTCTGTAACGACGCCGGAAGGGTCCTCGGCTGCGGGGCGCATCTCGCTGGACTGAGGAGGACGGGTTGCGGGCCTTTTTCGATATATGAGGCTATTGACCCTGCATCACCGGGTGAAGAGCTTGCAAAAACTATCATACCGATAGAAGATGCCATGAAAAGGGCTACTTCCGACTCGGGCGCACTGGCCGCTTCCGTTTTTTGAGGGCGGTGGCAAACCGGGGGCCATATTGATATAATTGAGGATGAAAAAGGGCCTTAGGGAAACCGCTTTTTCCCCTTTCCTTGCGGCCGTATAGGTGATAAGATTTTGGTTTTCCGCGAGCTTCCAATCTTGGAAGATAATATTTACTTGCATTTTCCGGCTTTTTATACGATATTCGTTTACCGTGAAAGGAGGTGAAAGAGATGCTGGCAACGGAGAAAAAACAGGAGATAATCAAGTCCTTCATGACCCACGAAAAAGACACCGGATCACCCGAGGTTCAGATAGCCATTTTAAGCGAGAGGATCAATAGCTTGAGCTCGCACTTCAAGACCCATAAGTCCGATCACCACTCAAGGAGGGGTCTTCTTAAGATGGTCGGCAGGCGCAGAAGACTACTCGATTACGTCAGGGGAAAAGACCTGGCCCGCTATAAGAGCCTTATTGAGGGGTTGGGGTTAAGGAGATAGCTTTTCTGCCGGCTGGCGCCCAATTATAACCGGCGGCGGATTTCTTAGTTAAAGTCTGCGGACGGTTATAATGTTTTTTATGGTAAGCAACGCTTACTTCCGTAAAGACGCCGGACCGGCGCTCTAAAATTAAAAACAGTTAGGAGAAAGTAAGTGTAATGATGAGGCAATATGAGACTGATTATGCCGGCAGAAAGCTCAAGATAGAAATAGGAAAGATGGCGAAGCAGGCCAGCGGGTCCTGTACCTTGAGGTACGGCGACACCGTGGTGCTTGTAACGGTATGCCGGGCTGAAAATCCGTCCATCGGTTTTGATTTCGTGCCCCTGACGGTAAACTACATGGAGATGACCTACGCCGCGGGAAAGATCCCCGGGGGTTTCTTCAAACGCGAGGGCCGTCCGAGCGAAAAAGAGGTGCTGACATCGAGGCTTATAGATAGGCCCTTGAGGCCCCTTTTCCCGGAAGGGTACAACAATGAAACACAGGTCATCGCCACAGTCCTTTCCGTAGACCAGGAAAACGACCCTGAGCTGGTGGCGGCGATAGGGGCGTCAATCGCCTTAAGTATATCCGACATACCTTTCAACGGGCCGATAGCCGCCGTCCGAATAGGCTCAATAAACGGGGAGCTCATATGCAATCCGACCCTCAAGCAGCAGAAGGAAAGCGACCTCGACCTGGTAGTGGCCGGATCCATCGGTTCGATCATCATGGTTGAGGGAGGCGCGCGTTTCCTGTCCGAGGAATATCTTATCCAGGCTCTCACCTTCGCGGAAGAGAGCATGAAAGGCGTCCTGGAACTCCAAAAAAGGATCATAAGCGAGGCGGGTGTTCCCAAAATGGCGGTCCCGCCCGTTGAGATAGACAGCGCGCTCGAAGATCGCGTGAAGGGGCTCGTATACGATAAGCTCGCGAGCTCGCTACGTATCCCTACGAAACAGGAGCGCTATTCGTCCATCCGTGCCCTTAAAAAAGGGCTCCTTGAGGCCCTGACTCCGGAGCTCGAGGGCAGGGAAAAGGATATAGAGTCCGTCTTCAACGACATGAAGTACAGGATCATGAGGGAGACGGTCATAAAGGAAAAGAGGAGGGTCGACGGCAGGGGTCCCAGGGACATAAGGAACATAACCTGCGAGACCGGCCTCCTTCCCAGGACACACGGCTCGGCCCTTTTTACAAGAGGCGAGACCCAGGCGATGGTCGTCACTACGCTTGGGACTTCCGAAGACGAACAGAAGATAGACGCCCTCTCGGGCTGGGAGTACAAGACCTTCATGCTCCATTATAACTTTCCTCCGTTCAGCGTGGGAGAGGTCAAGATATTGAGGGGTCCCGGTAGGCGCGAGATAGGCCACGGTGCGCTTGCCGAGAGGGCCGTAGCGAAGGTCTTGCCGAAGGAAGGCACGTTCCCCTATACCATAAGGGTCGTATCCGACATACTCGAGTCGAATGGATCTTCCTCGATGGCGACCGTTTGCGGCGCTTCGCTCTCACTCATGGACGCGGGCGTGCCGACGGCAGGCCATGTGGCCGGCATTGCCATGGGGCTCATAAAAGAGGGCTCGGAGACGGTCGTTCTATCGGACATTCTCGGCGACGAGGACCATCTCGGCGATATGGACTTCAAGGTGGCAGGGACCGGCGACGGCGTTACCGCCCTTCAGATGGACATCAAGATAAGCGGGGTCACTTCGGCCATTTTGAGGGAGGCCCTCTACCAGGCCAAGGAAGGAAGGCTACACATACTCGATAAGATGAAATCCGCGATTACCGCGCCGAGGGCTGAGCTATCGGTCTATGCCCCGCGCATAATTACGATATACGTCAAGCAGGAGAAGATAAAGGACGTCATCGGGCCCGGCGGAAAGAACATAAAGGGCATTATCCTTGAGACCGGGGTAAAGATAGATATAGACGATACCGGAAAGGTCAACATAGCCTCGACGGACTCCGAGGCCGCCCAGAAAGCCATAGCCCTCATAAAGAAGCTCACGCAGGAGGCCGAGATCGGCAAGATCTACATGGGCAAGGTCAAGAAGATAATGGACTTCGGCGCCTTCGTCGAGATATTCCCCGGTACTGAAGGCCTTGTTCATATCTCGCAGCTTGCCGAAGAGAGGGTAAAGAACGTCAGGGACATCCTTAAGGAAGGCGATGAGGTCCCGGTAAAGGTCCTGGACATAGACAAGGACGGTAAAATCAGGCTTTCAAGAAAAGAGGCCGTGCAAAGCCCCAAGAGCGAATCCGGCGCGAATTAAAGAGAAGCTCTTTACGAAACGCGGCGGGACTTAAATATCTACGGCGGCGATCCGGTGCCGCCGTAACTCCTTTACTATCACATCTCGGATAACGGAACTTAAATTAGATGTCTCGTATCCAGAAAACTACCCTTGAAAACGGCATAAAAGTATTGACCGAGGAGATGCCGGACGTCGAGTCCTCTACGATCGGCGTCTGGGTCGTCACGGGATCGAGGAATGAGACGCGGAGCCTTAACGGCATATCCCACTTCATCGAGCATATGCTCTTCAAGGGCACCGACAAAAGGACCGCTCTTGATATCTCGAGGGAGATAGAGTCCGTCGGCGGTGTCTTGAACGCCTTTACGAGCAGGGAGTATACATGCTTCTTCGCCAAGGTGTTGAATAAAGACCTGCCCCGCGCCATAGACCTCCTGTCGGATATCTTCATCGACTCGAAGTTCGACGTCTCCGAGATGGAGAGGGAGAAGATGGTAGTGCTCCAGGAGATAAAGATGGTCCTGGACACCCCCGACGACCTCATACACGACCTTTTCGCGGAGAGGTTCTGGCAGAAGGACCCCATAGGCTGGTCGGTTCTCGGCTCGTCAAAGACCGTTAAGTCCATAAAAAGAGACGATATCATAAAATACTTTAACGAACACTACCGTTCGGGGTCGGTATTCATAACAGCCGCAGGAGGATTGAAGTCCGGGCGCGTGGTAAAGCTCCTCAATTCCATGTTCGGCGGCATCAAGGTGAAACATCGGAGGGCCTCTTCGTCGAGGCCGAGGTCGGCCCGGGGGATAAAGCTATTCAAAAAGGACCTTGAACAGACCCACATCTGCGTAGGCGTGCCGGCCCCGCCGCAACCCCATCCTGAAAGATACAGGGTCTATCTCATGAATACGATTCTCGGCGGCGGGATGAGCTCGAGGCTTTTCCAGGAGATAAGGGAAAAAAGGGGGCTTGCGTATAACGTCTATACATACCTAAACCTCTGCAGGGACACCGGGTCGTTTGTGACGTACGCCGGGATATCGAAAGAGAATTTCACAGAGGTCCTTGCCCTCATACTGCAGGAGTTTGAGAAATTCCGCGACGGCGTAAGCGCGGAGGAGCTCAAAAACGCCAAGGAGCAGCTGAAGGGCGGGATGCTCCTGGGGCTTGAGACGAGCGACAACAGGATGATGAAGCTTGCCAGGGACGAGATATACTTCGGCAGGGTAATACCAGTTAAAGACATAGTTAAAGGCATCGATGGCGTTACGCTTAAAGACCTCTCTGAGACAGCCGGGAGGATGTTGTCGCCGGATAAGATTACGCTCGTTGTCATGGGCAACGTTAAAAAAAGCGGTCTGCCGAAGAGCTTAAAGGTTTTGAACTGATTGCGCCCATCCTTTCGTTTGGGGTAAAATATAACGTTAGGAGGTCTTGATGAGGATACTTATCATCGAAGATGAAAAGAAGGTGGCGGCGTTCATCAAACGCGGCCTTGAGCAGGAAAGTTACGCCGTCGACGTGGTAAACGACGGGGTTGAGGGTGAGAATTACGCGACCGCCAATGAATACGACGCCATTATACTCGATATAATGCTCCCCAAGAAGGGAGGCCTCGAGGTCTTGAAGGACCTGAAGGCGGCAAAGGTGAAGGCGCCGGTGATCCTTTTAACCG
>DAIDBB010000186.1 GCA_027310325.1 bacterium
GCCTTAAGCCCATGCGCCCGCGGGCCGTCGCTGCCGGTACATATCCCGCATCCGTTGCCGTCGACCCCTCCGGCAGATACGCGTACGTGGCGAACGCTAAAAGTAACGACGTCTCCCAGTACACCATAGGCTCGAACGGCAGCCTTGCGCCCATGCGCCCGCCGGCGGTCGCTGCCGGCAGACAGCCCGCCTCCATTACCGTCGATTCGTCCGGTAGATACGTCTACGTCGTGAATAAATTAAGCGCCAGCGTCTCACAGTACGCTATCGGCCCGAACGGCAGCCTCACGCCCATATCAGCCGCTACCGTCTCTACCGGCTTATTACCAGCGTCCATCGCCGTCGGCCCTTCCGGCAGATACGCCTACGTGGTCAATAATTTGAGCGCCAACGTCTCCCAGTACACCATAGATAGAAATGGCAGCCTTACGCCCATGTCTGCGGCGACCGTCCCGGCTGGTTCGTCTCCCGAATCAATTGCCATCGGCCCCTCCGGCGGATACGCCTACGTGGTGAATGTAAACAGCCACAACGTGACCCAGTACACGATCGGTCCGGACGGCGGCCTTAAGCCCATGAGCCAGCCGTCAGTCGCGGCCGGCTCATGGCCAACTGCCATTGCCATCGACCCTTCCGGAAGATACGCCTACGTGCCGAACTCTAGCGGCCACAACGTAACCCAGTACGCTATCGGCCCGGACGGAAGCCTTAAGCCCATGCGCCCGTCCGTTGTCGCGACCTACGCGTGGCCCTCATCGGTTGCCGTCGATCCTTCCGGCAGGTACGCGTACGTCGCTAACGTTGGCCGCGGCTTCCAGACGAGCGGGACCATGTCTCAGTACGCTGTCGGCCCGGACGGGAGCCTTAAGCCCATGCGCCCGCCGACGGTGGCCGCCGGAATTCAGCCAAACTCCGTTGTTGTGGTCGGTGCGCTGCCGCCGTCGGCAGGACGGTAAAGGGGCGTCGGCAAAAGGACGTTTTTGGGAAGGAATGACCCTCAAAACTTCATGAAAGGGTCGCGTTGACCGTCTTGAAAAGCTGTTCAAAGCGGTCAAGGGTTTTGGTCTGCGGACCGGCGCCGCCAAGCGGTTCAGGAAGGCCGCCACGGCTGTAATATGAAAAATTCTTATGATTGCGCAAAAGACTTTTCGTAAAATAGACGCCACTGAGTTTGACGGAGGTCGCTGAAGGAGTTGCTTACGTTAACGGAGTGAAAGTAAATAAGGTCCAATCTGCTGCAGGAAACCTATTTACACACTTATTGACAAGAGCTCGGGGATTGTCGGGCATTAGACAAAATCGATGACACAAAAAAAGGTCACGGTTACAAAATAGTTGCAGAGTTTGTCCATGTGCTATGCCCGCTATTTTTCACTTACCGAAGCAACTCAATGCCTGGTAAATCACGTCCTTCCGCTCACCCCCAAGCTTATTAAAGAATTTCCGTTCTCCCTTTCTCTCTTTCTTCTATTTCTACATCGCTTGCATGCTTTTTCCATGTCTCATATGTCAGGCAATGTAGATTTTCCAGGTACCCTTCAATGTTTTTTAACGTCTCTCGGGCATCCCAAAGAAAAACCATGATTATCACTAAAAGAAATAGAAAAATGATGTCTTTTGCCATCTAGACCCTCCCTAATTTGTTTAAATTAATAATAGCAGATAAAAGGCAAGAGGGATTTTATAGGAAGGCTTTTTATCCAATTTGGGCACAATGAAGGCACAGAGGCCGTTATCGAGAAGGAAAGATAGAGGATAGTACTCTAAGGCTATTGGGATAACGAGGGTTTAAAAGGTATTGATAATTAAGGGTGTAGGACGTTCTCAGAATATTTAAAAGTATGGTGCCGGAGGAGGGACTTTAAGGTCTCCGCTTGAGGCTCCCGCCTCGGCGCTCTGACCCGCGCGTCCTCGCTTACGGCGTTCCTCCCGGAACGCCTCATCCTCGCTTCTGCTCGGCGCTCGGACGCCGTTCAAGTCCTCACCACGATTAAAAATAAAAAGGGCAGACTACCCTTTTTATTTTTAATGGTGCCGGAGGAGGGACTTGAACCCTCACGGGATTGCTCCCACGGGATTTTGAGAACTATTCCGGCCTTTATTACTCAAGCCTTTAACCCCTCAGTTTTTCAGGAAAATCTTTTCCCTATAATAACTTGCGAGACTTCAGCAAAGTCAGATAGAATCAGGTGGAGTCAGGCTATATGAAAGGCCCATAGGCACACCTTGGGCACACTAAAGCCGATATGAAAGGGAGGTGTGGACGCTAAAGGTACACTTGACGGCGACCTTCTAAAATGCTAAAAAAGTAGCATAACTTAACCGGTAATCCGAACCGGCGTCTTGCCTGTAAGAGGGCGGCAGAGTAGCTCTCCGTATGCAGGTTGAACGCCGGTTTTTTTATTTCATGCGGGATAGGGTAGCTCCTGAAAAGGCCGGAACTCCTACCGGCCTTCCCGCAAACCTTCTCAGGAGAGCCGCTAAGGAGGCGGTAAATCAGTATGAGGATAAGCAGGTCTGACAAGCTTCAGGCGATAAGAAG
>DAIDBB010000196.1 GCA_027310325.1 bacterium
CCCTTAAGAAGATGACCCAGGAGGGCTACATCAAGATGGAAAAGGATAAGATACTGCTGTATATGTACGAGTAGCCCGGACTTCAACGGGCTTTACTTAAAGAGCCTGTTAGCGGGCTCTTCAGAAAGATTTGGCTTTGACGTTTGTCTTGCAGGAAAAAAGGCTTTTTCAACGCAGTTTCCCTTGAAATCCTGAGTTTTTTTATAGGAATCATCTGAATTAAGGATATTTATATACATAGAAAAATTTATGAGGCTGTGTTAATATATTTTATTGCACTAGGTGTGTTTTTGTATTTATAATAAAAAGCCCGTCAGTTTTTTTAAACTCGGGTAAAGGATTTTTGCGAAATATATGTTAAACAACATACTGAAGAAAGTATTTGGCAGCAAGAACGAACGCGAGATAAAGCGGCTTCAGCCGATAGTCGCCGAGATAAACTCTCTGGAGCCCGCGATGAAGTCCATACGCGACGACGGGTTTAAAGAGCTTACCCTGAAGTTTAAAAACGACCTTGCGGGGGGCAAGACCCTGGATGACATACTTCCGGAGGCGTTCGCGGCAGTGAGAGAGGTGGCGTGGCGCGAACTTCAGATGCGCCACTTCGACGTGCAGCTAATTGGCGGCATGGTCCTCCATGAGGGCAAGATATCGGAGATGAAGACCGGCGAAGGAAAGACCCTCGTTGCGACGCTTCCGTTGTACCTTAACGCGCTCACGGGCAAAGGAGCCCATCTTGTCACCGTAAACGACTATCTTGCCAAAAGGGACAGCCGCTGGATGGGGCCGATCTATCATACTCTCGGCCTTTCCGTCGGCGTAATACAGCACGAGGCCAGCTTTGTCTATGACCCCGGGTATGTTCCGGATGACGAAGCCTTCCTGCATTTAAGGCCGGTAACGCGCCGGGAGGCTTATGATGCTGACATCACCTACGGCACCAATAACGAATTCGGTTTTGATTACCTGAGGGACAACATGAAGTTCTCCCTCGAAGAGTACGTGCAGAGGGATTTTAACTACTCGATAGTGGACGAGGTCGATTCTATCCTCATAGACGAGGCGCGCACCCCGCTTATAATCTCAGGGGCGACCGAAGACTCTACCGACAAGTATTACATCATCGACAGGGTAATGCCCGGCCTCAAGAAGGACGTCCATTATACCGTTGATGAGAAGGAAAGGCAGGCGCTCCTTACCGACGAAGGGGTGGAGAAGGTAGAACAGCTCCTTAATGTCGGCAACCTCTACGACCCCGAAAACATCGAAACGCTCCATCACGTGAACCAGGCCCTGAGGGCGCACGTGCTTTTCAAGAGGGACGTCGACTATGTCGTAAAGGACGGACAGGTGACAATAGTCGATGAATTTACCGGAAGGTTAATGCCCGGAAGGCGCTGGAGCGACGGGCTCCACCAGGCCGTGGAAGCGAAGGAGAAGGTAAAGATAGAGAATGAGAACCAGACGCTTGCGACCATTACTTTCCAGAATTATTTCAGGATGTACGATAAGCTCGCGGGCATGACCGGCACGGCCGATACCGAAG
>DAIDBB010000213.1 GCA_027310325.1 bacterium
GGACGTGTACAGCCGCCTCTTGAGCGCTCCGCAGAAGAAGACGAAAAAGGCCGCGCAAAGCCTCCGCCATATCGAGATAAATGAAAACGGGAGGAGGGTCCTTGAGAAACGCTACCTTAAAAAGGACTCCGAAGGAAGACCTGTTGAATCCGTTGAGGACATGTTCTGGAGGGTTGCGACCAACATAGCGGCCGCCGATTCCTTCTACGATAAGGACACCGACACAGGGGAGACCGCAGAAGAGTTCTATGATATGATGGCGTCCCTCGAGTTCATGCCCAACTCCCCGACGCTCATGAACGCGGGGAGGGAGCTACAGCAGCTCTCGGCCTGTTTCGTCCTTCCGGTCGAGGACGCGATGGAGTCGATATTCGAGGCGGTAAAGCACACGGCCCTCATACATAAATCCGGCGGCGGCACCGGTTTTTCCTTCTCCAGGCTCCGCCCGTCCGGGGATACCGTCGGCTCCACTTCAGGCATCTCATCTGGCCCCATCTCCTTCATGACGGTATTCGACAGCGCAACTGAGGCGATAAAGCAGGGCGGCACCAGGAGGGGCGCCAACATGGGCATCCTTCGCGTAGACCACCCGGATATAATGAACTTCATCGTCTGCAAGCAGGAAAATACCAAGCTCAACAACTTCAACATCTCCGTAAGCCTAACCGAGGACTTCATGAAGGCCGTCGAGAGCGACGGCGTTTACGATATAAAGAACCCGAGGAACAATGCCGTTGTCGGAAAGATGAAGGCCAGAGAGGTCTTCGACAAGATCGTAGACATGGCCTGGAAAAACGGGGACCCGGGCATAATATTCATCGACCGCATGAACGCCGATAACCCCACCCCGCACGTCGGGGCCATAGAATCGACGAACCCCTGCGGCGAGCAGCCGCTCCTTCCCTATGAGTCCTGCAACCTCGGCTCCATAAACTTGAGCAGGATGCTAAGGGCGAAGGCGAGGGCAAACGGCACCGCCGGCGGGTACGAGATGGACTGGGAGAAGCTCGGGGAAACGGTAAAGAGGTCGGTACACTTCCTCGATAACGTCATCGACATGAACCGCTACCCGATCCCGGAGATAGACAGGGTCACGAAGTCGAACCGCAAGATCGGCCTTGGAGTCATGGGCTTCGCCGACATGCTCATCATGCTCGGCATACCCTATAACTCCGAAGAGGCCATAGCTACTGCGGACAGGGTCATGGGCTTCATAAGGGAGAAGGGGAGAGGGGCCTCGACGGAGCTGGCCGAGGAGCGCGGGACCTTCCCGAACTTCAAGGGCTCGATATACGAAGGCTCTCTCGGCGAGGTCCGTAACGCCACTGTAACGACGATAGCGCCCACGGGGACCATATCGATAATCTCCGGGTGCTCCTCCGGCATAGAGCCGCTCTTTGCCCTCGCGTTCACCAGGAACGTGATGGAAGGGACCGAGCTTCTGGAGGTAAACCCGCTTCTTGAAGCGGTAGCCAGGGAAAGGGGCTTCGACAATCCGGAGATAATGAAAAAAGTCGCCGCCGAGGGGACCCTCCACGGTGCCGACGGCGTGGACGAAGAGATAAAAAGGCTCTTTGTGACGGCCCACGACATAACCCCCGAGTGGCATATAAAGATGCAGGCCGCCTTCCAGAGGCATACGGATAACGCGGTCTCGAAGACCGTCAACTTCCCGAACGAGGCTACCGTCGAGGACGTGGCCGAGGTCTACATCATGGCCTACACGCTCGGATGCAAGGGCGTTACGGTCTACAGGGACGGATCGAGGGAGGTGCAGGTCTTGAACAAGGGCAGCGAGAAGCCGAAGGCCGAGGAGGCCGCCCCTGCCCCGCAGCCCGCAGCCGCCGCGTCGCCTAAGCCCAAGCCGAGGGGAGAGGTGGCTTTCGGTGTCACAAAGAAGATAAAGACCGGGTGCGGCAACCTCTACGTCACGATAAACGAGGACGAGGAGGGCAGGCCCTTCGAGATATTCACCCAGATAGGAAAGGCCGGAGGGTGCGTCGCATCCCAGTGCGAGGCCATAGGCAGGATGGCATCCCTGGTATTAAGGAGCGGCATACAGCCGGAGGAGATAGTAAGGCAGACGCGCGGCATAAGCTGCCACCTGCCGGTAGGCTTCGGCGGAGGAAGGGTCATGTCCTGCTCGGACGCCATGGCGCAGGCCATGGAGTGGTATCTGGGGCTTAAACGGAATACCGGGGGAAGGCTCTCCCTTTCATCCTCAGGCCATATCGATAACGCCAAGTTCGACAGCTTGCTCGCCCCCGAGGTGATGCAGCGCGGCGCGTGCCCGGACTGCGGCGGTACCGTCGAGCACTCCGACGGGTGCGTAGTTTGCAGGGGGTGCGGCTATACGGAGTGCAGTTAAGCGGCAGCCTTTAATAGAAGGGACGGCCTTCGTCAGCAAGGCCGTCCAGGGTCCGAAAAACAGGGTTTGTGAACCCGGAAACGCTAGACTCTTGGAATAATGGAAATAAACCTTGAATGCCGCAGGTGCGGCTGCACGTTCATACAAAGATTCGGCGACATGCCCCACGGCAAGGTATTGAGGTGCCCGTTCTGCTCAGGCACATCCATAGACCTCGATGACGGCCCCAGATTCGAGGACTTCGGGATAGAGGTGAGGGAGCACAGGTTCAAAAACGTCCTGAAGGCCGCCAGGAAGGCCTGACCCCGCCGTTGACTATAGGGGTTATCCTCCGTACTCCTTTTCCCGACCGCCCGCTCAGTCCAAAAATCCAAAATCCCTTGACGATTCGCCGCTCTTCATATATCTTTTACTTATGAAGAACCTCGCGGCCATTGTCCTTGCCGCCGGCAAGGGCACCAGGATGAAATCCCGCATACCAAAGGTACTCCACCCGATAGCCGGACACGCGATGCTACATTACCCCATAGGCGTTCTTAAGGGGCTGAAGGCCGGCAAGGTCGTGGTCGTCACAGGCCACGGGGCCGAGGCCGTGGAAAAGGCGCTTTCAGGCTTCAAGGGGCTCACCTTCGTACATCAAGCCGAGCAGAAAGGAACGGGCCATGCCGTCATGTGCGCGGCAAGGGAGCTTAAGGCCCACACCGGGGACGTCATCATACTCTCAGGAGACGTCCCGCTCATAACCCCGCAGACCGTAAAGGCCCTTCTTAAGGTCCACAGGGGTAAAAGAGGCGCCCCGATATCATTCATAAGCGCGGTACTTGGCGACCCGTCCGGATACGGCAGGGTCGTAAGGGACCCCGACGGGAAGGTAACGGGGATAGTCGAAGACAAGGACTGCACGGCGCCTCAAAGGAAGATAAACGAGGTAAACGCCGGGGTATATATGGTTAACGCCTCGTTCCTACTTAAGAATATCAACAGGATCTCCCCCAAGAACGCGCAGAAGGAGTACTACCTGCCGGACCTCGTCAGGATGGCGGTCGAGCAGGGAGGGCACGTCCCGGCTCTTACGCACCTCGACGCGTCCGAGGTCATGGGCATAAATAACAGGGTCGAGCTGGCCCGGGCGAACTCGATCATGAGGGAGAGGGTCTTAAGGGAGCTGATGCTTTCGGGGGTTACCATAGTCGACCCCGGAGCTACCTATATCGACGTCGGGGCAAGGATAGGCGTTGACACGCTCATATATCCAAACGTCCATATAAACGGCGGCACCACGATAGGCGAGAACTGCGTGATTGAAGAAGGCGCAAGGATAGAGGATTCCGCGATAGCGGTCAACACGAAAGTCAAGAGTTACTCTATAATAGAATCCACGTCCGTGGGGAAAGACGTTACAATCGGGCCGTTCGCCAGGCTCCGGCCCGGTAACGTCATAGGGGACAGGGCGCGTATCGGGAACTTCGTAGAGGTGAAGAAGTCCATCGTCGGAACCGGTTCCAAGGCCAACCACCTCTCTTATCTCGGGGACTCGGAAATAGGCGACAACGTCAACATAGGGGCAGGGACGATCACCTGCAACTACGACGGGGTCAAAAAGCACAGGACGGTCATAGAAGACAACGCATTTATCGGGAGCGACACCCAGCTGGTTGCGCCCGTAAGGGTAGGAAAAAACGCATACGTCGGGTCGGGCACAACGGTCACAAAGGACGTCCCTTCCTGGTCTCTCGTCATAACAAGGGCGAACGAAAGGGTCGTCGAAGGCTGGGCGAAAAGGAAGATAAAGAAGTGACGCTACGGCGGGCAGAGGTCCAGAGGCCTTATCAAGGTATATGGAATGATGAATCTGTGCGGACGGTTTTCTGCCCGCCGCGCGGCGCGCAGGGAAAAACCTTTACAGGAGAACCTCCAGGGATATGTGCGGCATAGTCGGCTACATCGGTGAAAAAGAAGCGGCGGACGTTCTTCTTGACGGGCTTAAGAAGCTCGAATACCGCGGCTACGACTCCTCGGGGCTTGCCGTAGTGAAGGACGGCAAGGTCGCCCTCAGGAGGGCCGTTGGGAAGCTCGATAAGCTCACGAACGAGGTCAAAAAGAGGCCCCTTGAAGGCCGCATAGGCATCGGCCACACGCGATGGGCCACCCACGGGAGACCCTCCGAAGCGAACGCGCACCCCCACATGGAGGGCGGGGTCGCCGTGGTGCATAACGGAATAATCGAGAACTACCTGGCGCTCAAGGAAGAGCTCAGCGAAGAGGGCGCGAAGTTCAAGTCCGAGACCGATACCGAGATAATAAGCCATCTCATCCACCGGGAGATAAAAAGGGGTAAGACCCTCGTCGAGGCGGTCCGTGAGACGGTAAAGTACATAAAAGGCACCTTCGCCATGGCCGCCGTAAGCGAACACGAGCCGGATAAGATCGTCGCCGCGCGCATGGAATGCCCCCTTATACTCGGTCTGGGAAAACACGAGGCGATACTTTCTTCCGACATCCCGGCGATACTCAACGTAACGAGACGGGCCGTCTTCTTGAAAGACGGCGAGATGGTGATACTTACGAAGGACGGGGCGCTCATAACGGACTTTGGCGGCAAAGAGGTAAAAAGGGAGCCCTCCACCATCGACTGGTCGCCGATAATGGCCGAGAAGGGCGGATACCGCCACTTCATGCTCAAGGAGATATTCGAGCAGCCTCGGGCCGTTGCCGACACTTTCAGGGGCCTCCTGATGGAAGAGTCCGGCGACGTATTTCTCGACAGGTTCGATATCCCGGTAGACTCTATCGACAGGGTCTACATAGTCGCGTGCGGCACGTCCTGGCACGCGGGCCTTGCGGCGAAGTTCTTTTTCGAGGAGTTCTTTCGGGTCCCCACGGAGGTGGACCTCGCCAGCGAGTTCCGCTACCGTAACCCTCTGGTCAACAATAAGACCCTTGTCGTATCCATCTCCCAGTCCGGCGAGACGGCCGATACGCTTGCCGCGATAAAAGAGGTAAAGAGGAGGGGAGCCAGCACGATTGCGGTCTGCAACGTCATGGAAAGCAGCCTCACCCGTGAGGTCGACTGGTCTCTAATGACTCACGCCGGCCCCGAGATCGGTGTGGCATCCACAAAGGCCTTTACCACGCAGCTAGTAGCCCTTTATATTCTCGCTCTCTATTTCGGAAGAAGGTCCGGCAACGTGGACGCGGAAACAGGCTCCGCCCTCATTCAGGAGCTCTTGCGGCTCCCGAAGAAGCTCGAGGAGACGCTTAACGTGGCTACTGCCATAGAGACGCTCGCCAAGAAGTACTGCCACCTCCGCGACTTCATCTACCTGGGCCGGGGCCTCAATCACCCGATAGCCCTGGAAGGGGCGCTTAAGCTTAAGGAGATATCCTACATCCACGCCGAGGGGTACGCCGCGGGCGAGATGAAGCATGGCCCCATAGCGCTCATCGACGAGGATATGCCGGTAGTGGCCCTAGCGCCCAACGACCGGAGCTACCCGAAGATGCTCGGAAATATGGAGGAGGTAAAGGCCCGCGGAGGCCGCCTTATAGCGGTCGTAAACGAGGGCGACGTCGAGGCCTCGCAGAAGGCCGACGACGTGATAAGGGTCCCCCCGGCCTCGGCACACCTCATGCCGGTCATACTCGCAATTCCGTTACAGCTCCTCGCCTACCATATCGCCGTACTTAAGGGCACGGACGTCGACCAGCCGAGAAATCTTGCCAAAAGCGTCACAGTCGAGTAAAATCCCCACTGTAATTTTCCCAACCGGCCTTGCAGGAGGAATTTGCCGTGAGCGACCTTATCGTTGACGGCGGATACACGGCACAGTAAAAAAATGAACCCGTACATACTCATACCCATAGCCTACCTCCTCGGCTCCATCCCGACCGGAGTGATAGTCGCCAGGGCCTTTGGCGCGAACGACCCGCGCCGGGCGGGAAGCAAGAATATCGGAGCGACAAACGTCGGACGCACGGCCGGGAAGGCCGCCGGGGTCGTTACGCTTATCGGCGACCTTTTCAAGGGGGCCCTGCCGGCGTTCGCTGCCGTGAGCCTTACGAACGAAGTGAGGCTCATAAGCCTTGTCGGTTTCGCGGCCTTCATAGGCCACCTCTTCCCGATATTCCTGGGCTTCCGGGGAGGAAAGGGTGTTGCAACGGCCTGCGGCGTCATGCTAGTTGTCGCACCGCTGGCCACACTACTTAGCGCGGCGGTATTCGTCATGGCCGTCCTCGTAAAAAAATACGTATCCCTCGGTTCCATGCTCGCCGCGGCTTCTCTACCCGTCTTTCTATCATTCCTGCCGCACGCCAGACCCTTCGTGCCCCTGGGCGTGGCGCTGAGCGCGCTCGTCATAATCAAGCACAAGGAAAATATAAAACGCCTCGCCGAAGGCAGGGAGAATAAGTTTAAGTAGGTCGTTTTTTGGGGGGAAACCTGTTGAAGCCGTCTTCGACAGCTTCAATCGGTAAGGTATGAATCATTTATATGGCTCGCCTTATCATTTCGTGAGTCGGCGAGCGGCCGAACTATAGAAAGTTTACCCCCAGACCCCCCTTCAAAGATTTTCAGTTCTTCCCAAGGGGACCCCCTATTTTAGGGGGTCCCCTTGGGAACTAAAAATTTTTGGAGAGAGTTTGAGGGAACCTTTTATAAAAAGGTTCCCTCAAGAGTCAACTTACGTAACTGCCGCCGTGATTGAGGACTACGAGCTCCGGATTTTTGCCTTCCTCATATATTTCTTTCAGGCGCTTTATGGGGAGCCACAGGGGCTCGTCGGTCAGGTCGAACGTGCCCCAGTGCGTCGGGATGAACTTGCGTGCCAGGACGTCTTTAGCTATTCTAAGCGCCTCTTCCGGGTTTACGTGGTGGTCTGACATGAACCACCGGGGCTCGTATGCCCCGATGGGGGCAATGAGGACGTCAATCGGGCCGAACCGGGCGCCTATTTCCCCGTAGCCCTCGTAGTAGCCGGTATCCCCTATCCAGTAGTATTTATTGGGGCCGTTTTCGATGAGGTAGCTCGACCAGAGCATCTTATTCGTGTCTAACAGGGTCCTTTTTGACCAGTGCTGCACCGGCAGCGCCGTTATCCTTAGGCCGTCAATAACGGCGCCATCCCACCAGTCAAGGACGATATGTTTCGTTACGCCGAGCCTTGAGAGGTATCTTTCGTACCCCGGGCCGGTTATGAAGACCGGGCCGGAATGGCGCAGCAGGAATTTTACGCTTTTTGTGTTCAGGTGGTCGTAGTGGCTATGGGAGATGAGGACGTAATCTATGCGGGGGAGTTTCTCCGGCTCTATTGGAAACGGGGTCTTTCTTTTGATGAGAAAGTTTATGTCCCAGAAGACCGGGTCGGTTATGATGGTCTTTCCCGCGGCCCTTATGAAGACCGTCGAGTGGCCTAACCAGACGATGTAGTCCCTTTTTAAGCTTTCGAGCCTTTCGAAGTCGGGCCGTTCGACCGTGAGCTTTACGGGCTTGCGTTTATCATTTCTATAGACATTTTTCGAGAATACGAGCCATTTCACGAGGGCCCTCAGGCCCTTCGGTTTTTTGCGCGACCAGGGGTTTACGAACCTGCCGTTCCTCTTTCGTTTTGATTCGACTTCGGGGTCCCTCATGCCTTTAAGATTATATCAGAGAGGGCCGTGGCATAACAGTGGATATTTTATAAGCAGAATACAGGCCGTGTGCATAAATTTTAAGCTATTTTGCCTTAAAAGCCCTCTGAAACCCCTGATTTTCGCAAGGGCATGGATATTGCAGCTTTAATGGGGCGAAACGGCCTCAAATATCTTTACAACACGGACTTCACTATGTTAGCTTTTGGGGATTAAAAATTCCTCGACAGGATAAGGTTTTTTCACCGTTACAGCACTTTAAATATTCCAGGCTTTTTCGACAAGGAGGTTTGATATAGATGAAGAAGATAGAGGCGATAATAAAACCGTTCAAGCTTGACGAGGTCAAAGAGGCCCTTAACGAGATAGGGATAAAGGGTATAACCGTATCCGAGGTAAAAGGGTTCGGAAGGCAGAAAGGCCATACCGAGCTCTACAGGGGCACAGAGTACGTGGTCGATTTCCTTCCCAAGATAAAATTAGAGATAGTAGTAAAAGAAGACCTCGCGCCGAAGGTCGTCGAGACGATCATAAATACCGCACGGACGGGCAGGATCGGCGACGGCAAGGTCTTCGTATTCCCCGTGGAAGAGGTCATAAGGATAAGGACCGGCGAGAGGGGAGAAGAGGCGATTTAGCTTATTGCCGGCCATTGTGCCGGATAAGATATTAAAAAAGCAGGAAAAGGAGGAGACCGCAATTATGACACCGAAGGATGTACTAAAGTTTGCGAAAGAGAAGAACTGCAAGATGGTCGATTTCAAGTTCCTTGATTTCGTCGGCATCTGGCAGCACTTTTCCGTTCCCGTGAGCGAGCTCGAGGAGGACATCTTCGAGGCCGGGCTCGGCTTCGACGGCTCCAGCATCCGCGGCTGGCAGCCGATCCACGCTAGCGACATGCTCGTCATACCGGACCCCACGACCGCCGTCATTGACCCGTTCTCCGAGAACACCACCTTGAGCCTCATATGCAATATCGTAGACCCCCTTACGAAAGAGGCGTACACCAGGGACCCGAGGAACATCGCCCAGAAGGCCGAGGCGTACCTCAAATCCACGGGCATCGGCGATACCGCTTACTTCGGCCCCGAGCCCGAGTTCTTCATCTTCGACGACATCAGGTTCAACCAGGCCTCAAACCACGGCTTCTACTTCATAGACTCTAACGAGGGCATATGGAACACCGGCCGCGAGGAGTGCCCCAACCTCGGCTACAAGCCGCGCCACAAGGAAGGCTACTTCCCTGTTCCCCCGACCGACAGCCAGGAGGACATAAGGACCGAGATGTGCCTTGTGATGGAGCAGATAGGCATCCGCATAGAAAGGCAGCACCACGAGGTCGCTACCGCCGGGCAGGCCGAGATAGACATGCGGTTCGACAGCCTCGTTAAGATGGGCGACAAGCTCATGTGGTTCAAGTACATCATAAAGAACGTCGCCAAGAAGTGGAGGAAGACCGTCACCTTCATGCCGAAGCCGATCTTCGGCGACAACGGCAGCGGCATGCACGTCCACCAGTCGATCTGGAAGGGCGGCAAGCCCCTCTTCTCCGGGAACGGCTACGGCGGCATGAGCGAGCTCGCCCTCTACTACATAGGCGGGATACTCAAGCACGCGAGGGCCCTTAACGCCTTCTGCAACCCCTCGACGAACTCTTACAGGAGGCTCGTTCCCGGCTTCGAGGCCCCTATTAATCTCGCTTACTCGTCACGGAACCGCTCGGCGTCGATAAGGATACCGATGTACTCGCCGTCCCCGAAGGCGAAGAGGATAGAGGTAAGGTTCCCTGACCCGTCCTGCAACGGATACCTCGCCTTTGCCGCCATGCTCATGGCCGGGCTCGACGGCATCCAGAACAAGATCAACCCGGGCGAACCGCTCGATAAGGACATCTACGGCCTTTCGCCGGAGGAGCTAAAGAAGGTCCCCTCGGCGGCGGGATCGCTCGAAGAGGCCCTTAACGCGCTTAAGGCAGACCACGCGTTCCTTCTTAAGGGAGACGTCTTCACGAAGGACGTCATAGACACCTGGATAGAGTACAAGAAGGAAAAAGAGGTCGACCCGGTGAAGCTCCGTCCGGTGCCGCACGAGTTCTTCCTGTACTACGACTGCTAGGTTCGGACATCGTTAAAGATAAAAAAAGGGCAGCCCCCGAAGGGGCTGCCCTTTTTTTGCTTACGCACAGCAGTAAGCTTATCCTTTTTTTTCGACGTCCGCCTTATGTATCGTAAGGATCTTTTTTATAATGTTCGTCGTTGATTTGCCCTTTACGAGCGGTATCCGAGCGACCCTGCCGCCGGCGGCCTTTACCACGTCCGCGCCGACTATCGCCCTTGAAGCCCAATCCGCCCCCTTGGCGAGCACGTCGGGCCTTATGGCGGCAATGAGTTTTATGGGCGTAGCCTCGTTAAAGACGACGATGTAGTCGACACACGACAGGGCGCTTAAGACCTCGGCCCTCTCCTTCTCCGGGACTATGGGCCTCAAATCCCCTTTTATCGCCCTTATCGACGGGTCGCTGTTCAGCCCCACGATGAGACAATCTCCCATAGAGCGCGCCTTTTTTAAATACCTTACGTGCCCGGCGTGGATTATATCGAAGCACCCGTTCGTGAAGACTATCTTTTTGCCGCGCCTGCGCAACTTTCCTGTTTCCTCGATCGCCTTTTTTAGTGAGACGGCTTTCCCCATTTCTTTCCTTTGACGTATATTACGCGATAAGCGTCCTCGCAAGCGTCAGCACATAGACCTCGGCCCCGGCATATTTAAGGGCCTTGGCGCACTCCCTTATTGTTGCCCCCGTCGTGAAGACGTCGTCAACGAGAAGGACGTTCTTGTCACTGAAGGCCTTGTCGTCCCTGACAGCGAATGCGCCTTTTATGTTTTCTTCCCTCTCCCTGCTCCTCAAGTTTATCTGCGGGTCTGTCTTGCGGACCCTTTTGAGGTTGACGTAATCGACCGGGGCCCTTAATCTCTTGGCAACCTCGCGGGCGAGGAGCAGCGACTGGTTGAAGCCGCGCTTCCTGAGCCTGTCTTTGTGGAGCGGCACGGGGACGACCACGTGGGGCCTTGCCGGGAACTCAGCCGCCTCCGAAGCCAGCCTTCCCAGGTATCCCGCGAGGGCCACCCTCCCGCCGTACTTGAACCTGTGGACGGCCTCAAGCACAAGCCCTTCATAGGCGAAGGCGCTCCGGGCCTCTTTAAACGGCGTCTTTTCGGTTATGCACCCGCCGCAG
Organism: bacterium; assembly: GCA_027310325.1. Taxonomy (GTDB): domain Bacteria; phylum Desulfobacterota; class GWC2-55-46; order GWC2-55-46; family GWC2-55-46; genus JAKAIQ01. The sequence goes on from DAIDBB010000213.1 coordinate 11,233, forward strand.
AGCCTCCCCTTGTGGGTCTCAGGGACGTCCCCGTAGGCGATGAACGGTATGCCGCAGACCGCGCAGATCGGCCCTTTTATCTTTTTTGAAAGGATGCCGCCGCGGCAGTCCGCGCAAAGCGTCCCGTCCATGAGCCCCTCTTCGCAGAGCGGGCATACCGGCGGGAAGACTATGTCCAAAAGGGAGGCGAGCATTTGAGAGCCCTACACGGCCTTGATACGCCTTTTTAACATACCTTGGGGTGTCTTTCACGTACTTTCTTTTTCGAGAAGATGCCTCGCGAGCGCAATCCCCGCTGCATGCAGCGGGGTCAAGCGAGCGGTTAGATAGTTTCCTTGCATTTTGAAGTTCCCCGCATCTTGCCGCAGGAACTTCAAAAAGAAAGTAAGCGAAGAAAAAGCAATGTTTGTCGTTAACGCCACAGGGGCCATTTCGACGGATAATAAGGCAAAATTCCTGGCGCGGTTATTTCCCGGTTCCTTTGATGGCAGGTATGGTTATATGGAAGGATGTGCCGCGCCCCGGCACGCTTTCGACCGTTATTTCGCCCCCGTGCTCTTTTATTATCGCGTAACTTATCGAGAGCCCGAGCCCCGTGCCCTTGCCGGGTCCCTTGGTCGTGAAGAACGGATCGAAGATGCGCTTAAGGTTCTCCACGGGTATGCCGGCGCCGGTGTCGTTGATGGTGAGGCCCGCGCAGGGCCTGCCGTTCACCGCTTCGGCCCTCGTTTCTATCTCCAGTACGCCCCCTTCGGGCATAGCGTCCCTGGCGTTCGTGACGATGTTTATTATGACCTGCTCGATCCGTACGGGAGAGCCGGATACCCGGGGAAGCGGCGACAGGTCCATCCGTACGTCTATCGAATTATCCGTTAGGAGCCCCTTGACCATGACGAAGGCCTCTTTTATGACCCTGTTCAGGTCCACCGGCTCCATGACAGGCTCTTCTTTTCTGGAGAATATCCGCAGGTGTTTTATCACGGTCTCCATCTTTTTTGTAGCGTGGATGATGAGCGTCAACTTTTCATGGTCCGGGGAGCCTTCGTTAAAGGACCCGATCATGTTCTGGGAGACGCCTTTTATTATCGTAAGCGGCTGGCTGAGCTCATGGGCGAGCGTGGAAGCGAGCTCGCCAAGGGCGGCGAGCTTGCTTGATTGTACGAGCTGGTCACGCGTTTCCTTCAAGAGCCGGTGCGCGGAGGCAAGCTCCTCTTCGGAGCTTTCAAGTTCCTTGACCATCTGGAGGACGCCGGTCCTGAAGTCTTCCAGGTACTCGACCCTTTTGGCGAGTCCCTCGATCGCGTCTTCTGAAAAACCGCCCTCTACACGGCTCTTTTTTATGGCCATTCTTTTAAAGCCTCCGTAGATGTTTGTGGCTCGCGGCCAGCTAACCACGCCGCTCTTCCATGAGTTGCTTGAACCGCTCCCTTATCTCGCGCATCTTAAGCTCCCTCCTTACGGCAAGGAGCGAGCATGCCTCGAGGTCCTCGATCGTCCTTTTAAGCCTTACGGAAGCCTCTTTAGACTCTTCCCTGGTCGTCTTAAGCTCGTCCATCAGCCTTTTCCTTTCGTCTATGTCGCGTCCGACGAACCTGCACCCAGCGACTTTTCCGTCCGCCCCTCTTATAGGCGAGATGCTGAACTCGAAGCGCCTCGCGCCGCCGTCCTTATGGATTATCGGAAGCCCACGGTTTATCAGGGTCCCGCCCGTCATTACGGCATCGAATATCTCCCGCATTTCGTCGGAGGCGGCCCGAGGCATGAAGGCGGTATGGTCCTGCCCGATGAGGTCTTTTTCGGAGTGGCCGGTAAGGGCCTTTACGGCCTCGTTTACGAAGGTTATGTTGCCGTGCTCGTCGGTCTCGACCAGCGCATCGGGTATCATATTTACGAGATCGCTGAATTGCGCGCGGGATTCGTTAAGTTTGCCGGAGAGCCTTTCATACCGGCCCGCGAGGGCCCAAAGCTCGCTGTACGTCCCGGGGGGGACCGTTTCATGCGCGTCCGATGGGGCGGGCTCAGCCTCTTCCTGCGTGATCTCTTCTATTGGCGCGAGCACCCTCCATATCATGAAGAGCGCCGCGTACCAGACGCCGCCTATCGAGAGCATCGAGAATATGACGAGCGTCTTCTTCTCCCATCCGGCGAGCGCGAGGGTATCTTTCCTTATGAGGGGGGAAAGGCCAAGGACCTCCCGGGAGAGGTTTATTAGCCTGTTCTTTAAGCCTTTGTCGCCTCCATGGAAGCCTAGCTTGAGCTCCGAGCTCGCTTCCTTCCATTCAGCCCTGACCCTTGAAAAGCCCGATGTAAGAAAAGGGTCTTTATCCCGGAGTATCCATGCGGAGGAGAGGTCTTTAAGGGCCGATTCGAAGAGCCGGTCGGTCTTTTTTATCTCATCGGCCAGTTCAGTCTCCGTGTAGGGCGCGTCAGCGAGCAGGGCTAGTCTCCCGAGGCTTGAGGCCAGCTTTGAAGCCGACTCCGAAAGGTCGGCGTATGCCCCCAGCCCCTTCTGGAAATACAGGCCGAGGGCGAGGAAGACGAGGATAAACGTCGCCGCGACGGAACCTGCCGCGATTGTGAGGTTACGTACAGACATCGGGCCCGCCTTAATGGTAAATATTGAAAGCACCAGGGCTCAAAAAAACGTATTTTTTTGACGAGTGTGTACCAGGATGCGCCGTTTTGATGAGGTTTCGAGAAGGGAGACAGCGGCACGCTAATTTTACTGAAATATATCATGTTTTTGTAGTAAATCAAGAAGTATTTAAAAAAACGTTTCAATTTTCTTGCTGTCCTTATCAGGCACGCTCGTCCGTAAATATCCAATTTTTTTAAAAGGAGCTTTGAAAATATGTTTTTTTATGCTAAAAGAGAGAAGTTCGAATTTGACTCCAAGTGGTGGACTTTAAAAGAAGGAGTTAACGCAGGGGCTTCATCCATGGGAATGTTCGACAGGGTAAAGGCCGGTTTCGATTCTTTGAAGGCCGGGCTCGCGAGGACCCACAACGCGATAATGGGTTCGGTGGAATCCGCCTTCACGGGGGAATCGCGCGAGGAACTCCTCGAAAGGCTTGAGGAATCTCTCATCCGGTCGGACGTCGGGGTAAAGGCGTCCTCAGAGATAGTCGACCACATGCGCACAAAGCTCGTCGGCAAAGACATGGAGAAGCTGAGGGAGTGCCTTCGCGACGAGATATCCGGCATCCTTCAAGCTGTAGAAAGGCCGCTTGTCGTCGACAGGAGCCCGTTCGTAATAATGGTCCTCGGTGTAAACGGCGTAGGGAAGACCACGACCATCGGCAAGCTAGCGCACAGGTGCCAGTCCACGGGTAAATCCGTGCTCCTTGCGGCCGGCGACACTTTCCGGGCCGCGGCAATCGAACAGCTGGAGGGATGGGGCAAGAGGGTAGGGTGCCCGGTAATAAGGCAGGCCCAGGGCGGAGACCCGGGGGCGGTAGTCTTCGACGCCATGAACGCCGCGGTCTCAAGAAGGGCCGACGTGGTAATAATAGACACCGCGGGCCGCCTTCATACCAAGGTAAACCTGATGGAGGAGCTTAAAAAGGTAAAGCGTGTGATATCGAGGGAGCTTCCCGGCGCGCCGCATGAAAGCATCCTTGTCCTTGACGCCGGGACCGGGCAGAACGCCATCAACCAGGCCCGTCTCTTCAACGAGGCCGTGGAGGTCACCGGTATAGCGCTAACCAAGCTCGACGGCACGGCCAAGGGCGGCATAATAATACCCATAGCGCGGGAATTGAAGATCCCGATACGTTTCATAGGCGTCGGCGAAGGGATTGATGACCTGAGGGACTTTGACGCGAAGGACTTCGCTGAGGCCCTCATCTGAGGCGGAGGAAGGATTGGAAGAAAAAGTCAAGGTCTTCTATGAGCTTTACGAAAGGAGAAGGAGCGTTCGCGAGTTCGAGGATAGATTCATTGAGCCGGAAAAGCTTTCGCGCCTTCTGATGACCCTTAATAGGGCCCAGAGCGCGGCCAACCGCCAGCCGTGGCATTTCATAGTTGTAGAGAACAAAGACCGGGCGGAGTTGAACGCTGCGCTCACCAAGGAAGGGTTCAGAAAAGCTCCGGTCATCATAGCCGGCTGCGCCGACCCGGCCCAGGCCTGGATCAGAAAAGCCGACCGGCGGAACTACTCCTGGGTGGACGTGACAATAGCCCTCACGGAGATGATAGGGGCCGCCACGGCCGAGGGGCTCGGGACCTGCTGGATAGCTTCCCTGGACCCCGCGCAGGTAAAAAAAATACTTGGCGTGCCGGACCAGATAGACCTTGTAGGGCTCGTAGCGATAGGGTATCCCAGGGACGGGCTCAAAAAGGAGAAAAAGGAGAGAAAACCGCTCGTGGAGGTCATCCATTATGGCAAATGGTAAGGCTTCAGAAGACGAGAACGTCGTCCATCTGAGGACTGACAGGAGAAAGGCCCTCAGAAAGTCGATACTCGTCTTGAAGGTCAAGGGAGAGGGCGCAAAGGGGGTATTCTTCGGCTACGCCAACATCCTTGGGAAAGGCGGCATGTTCATAACCACGGTCAACCCAATGGAAGAGGGCGCGGAGTTCGACATATCCTTCAATCTTCCCGGCGCCGCAAAAGAAATAAAATGCAGGTGCAGGGTGGCATGGCGCAGGCTCTACAACCCGGCGGAGCTCAAACTTCAGCCGGGCATGGGCATACAGTTCCTCGATCTCTCGGAGGATATGGCAACCGAGATCGAAAGCTTTCTCAGCCGGCTTCCTTAGTTGAACGGTCCGGATAAGCTAAGCGGTAAGGCCGGGGCTCTCTTGAACGGATGGTCGCAGGATTTTCAGGACGTTAATTAAGAGGCAGATCGATCGACATCGTCCCGGCCAGGCGACTGTCGAAGAATTTCCGGAAGGAGGCCCATTCCGCCGACCCAGCGCCTCCAAGGCTATGCCCTTTTCGGCGTAGTCTTTACTTTTTTTGCCGCGCTTTTTACTCCGCTTACGGTCTCTTTTACGGCCTCCCTGACCTTCTTGGCCACATTCTCCGCCGAAAGCTCCATCTGTTTCGCGATCCCGAGGTCACCTGCATGGCGGGCCATTACTATCTTCTCGGCCTCAAGCCAGTTCTCTTTGT
>DAIDBB010000214.1 GCA_027310325.1 bacterium
ACAAAGACGTCGCCAGAGCCCGTAAGGAACGTTATCTTGCGGCCGGTGGCGCCTCCGGTGTCGCGGCCTACAATCCTTATTCCGTTCTCCGCCAGCAATGCCTCCGCAATGGCGATGTTCCTGTCCCCGACGTTAAGCACCGCGCTCGCGCTCCCGAGCACGTTCGCCCCGCCGAAGATCTTGGCCGCGAGGTTGGATCTTGCGCACCCCAGGGCCGCCAGCCTCTCTATGAGCATTGAGATGGCGACGTTCCCGTATCTTGGCGTGGCCAGCCCCTCGCCGTTCCACAGGGGAAGGAGGTAGTGGTTCATGCCCCCGGCCCCCTTGAACGGGTCCCATAGGCATACGGCCACGCACGAGCCCAGAAGGGTCGTGACGGCGCACTGCCCGTGGCTTGCGTATATCATCCCCGGGTAGAGGAAGTGGCTTTCCATGACTTCTCTCTTAAAAGGTCCCATATGAACCGGTAGCTTTGAAGCCCGCCTCAGAAACCGCGGGCAAACTTTCAAAATCCAAGAAAACACTTTCGAACGGAGGTGATAAATCCGCTGCGCCCATCAGGCCGTTGGCTCGATCGCTCAGAACTTCTCGCCCTCGAAGAAGAAGTCATTTCCTTCGGACGAATACGCCCTGGCGGTCTCCCCTTCAACGCCCTCCGGGATGGATACCTTGAACTCGGCCCCTTCGCCTTCACCGCTCACCACGGCTATCGTCCCACCGAGGATATCAAGAAGGGCCTTCACAACGCTCAACCCCAGGCCGTGGCCTCCGTGGGCCTTGGTCGAGCCGCTGTCGAGCTGTTTGAACCTCTCGAATATCGCGCCCTGGTCGGCGGCGTCTATCCCCGGCCCCCGGTCTTTTACGGAGATATTGAGGTTGGCCCATGTCTTCCAGGCTTTTATCTCCACCGGACTGCCGGCCCCGTACTCTATGGCGTTCGAAAGGAGATTAAACACTATGCACCGGAGTTTGCCCGCGTCAGTTGTGAAACAGCAGTCGTCGTTAAGCGCGCCCATGTCGATGACGACCCGTACCCCGGCGTCGACCGCCCTTTGCTGGAACGACGCCGCTATTGAGCGGAGAGCCGCGGCGATATCGATGGAGGAGAAGCTCACGGCCGACTCGCCTGCCTCGAGCTCGGCGGCGAAAAAGATGTTGCCGAGCTGGAAGTCGAGGTTGAAGGCCTCCTTGTGTATCACCCCGATGACTGACATGAGGGTCTCGTAATCTTTCGGGCCGCCTTCCGAGAGTATTATCTCGCACGAGGTGAGGACCGAGGTCAG
>DAIDBB010000229.1 GCA_027310325.1 bacterium
GAAGACGGCTAGCGGCTTTCCGCCTCGTTCGCTCGGCAAGGAGATCAGACTCGATCAAGCTCAGCCTTATGCGCTGTTCACCCTTGCCCCATGGATTTTTTTTAACGACACATACCGGGTCAAAAGACGTCTCCGTTCTCCTCCATCTTTCTGTCCTCGTACGGGGCGAGGGCCCGGCGGTAAAGCTCCATCTTCACGGTCTCGAGTATGCCTATCGCCTGCGAGTATCCGGCATAGTCCCCGCGGCCTTCGAGGAATACTAGGCCCGCCTTCGTCAGGAGATAGGCCGCTTCCCCGGGGCTTAAGCCCTTAAGTCCCTTAAGCGCGGCGTCTATCCGTTCCCTTCCCTCCTTCTTTATGTACGGCATGATCGGCCTCCTTGGTTATTAGGTCCATTACTTATACCATAAAATGCGGCCCGCTGAACCTTCGCCCGCCGCAGGCGTTGACAAAACACGGACAAAAGAATAAAGTATTTTGGATTGACTAAATCTCCGGGGGAAAAACCGATGCGTTACGACCGTATCCTCATGGCCGGGTCCGTATTTTCCGTAATCCTTCTGCTCTTTACCGCGGGCTGTACCGGCCCGCTCGAATTCGCATATTCGCCGGCAAACGGCGCGCCCGTAAAAAAGGTGGAGGGGCGGCCGTCGGTACTAATAAGGCCCTTCGATGACGACCGGCCGGCCGTCTTCAGGGACCCGAGGACCATAGGGAGGATAACCTCCACGGTCATAGACATGAACAGCCGCGACCTTACGCTTTCCTCGGACGTTGCGGGGGTGGCGAGGAACGCCTTCGCCAGGGAGTTCGAGAAGGCGGGCTTTCTGGTCGTCTCCGGCGACGCGGCGCTGACGAACTCGGATTTCGTCTTCTACGGGACGGTAAAGGACTTCAGGCTCGACGTCGGCCCGAGGGACGACGTCTCGATAACGATCGCCGCGAGAATGGCCGAGAAAAATACCGGCAACGTCGTCTGGTCGGACACGGTCTCGGAAAAGAGGGACGACTACATCGGGATCTGGGGCGAGACGAAGTCGCATATATCGAGGTACATCTCGAACGCCCTCGCGAAGGTCGCGAGAAGCTCGATTGCGGGCATCGTGGAGAAGCTGTCGGCCCCTGCCGCCGCGCCCGCGGCCGAGCAGAAGACCGGCAAGCTTACGGTAGCAACCGACCCCGACAGGGCCGAGGTCTACATCGAGGACGTCTATTACGGCCTTACCCCCCTGACGGTCGACCTTAAGCCCGGGGTCTACGGCGTGACGGCGAGGAAAAAGGGGTTCGCCGAATCGAGGAAAAAGGTTTCCGTCAGGGAGGGAGAGACGACCGAGCTAATGATGACGCTCGGCAAGGAGTAGGGCAGGACAGGGCGGAGGCTTCGCTACTTTTTTTCCTTCTTTTCCGCGCCCTCCTTCACGGGGGTTTTCTTCTTTTCCGCGCCTGCCTTTTTTTCCGCCGTTATCCTGACGTCGGAAAAAAAGACGTCGTAGTCGCGCCCGTCGCTCGTCTTTGCCCAGCCGTAGCCCTGCCTGGCGGCGATGTTATATTTGAAGATTATCTCCATGACGCTCCCCCTGTCCCCGACCAGGCGCACGTACCTGTTGACGCCGACGGAGCCGCCCGGTTTAAACCCCACTATGGCGTTTTTCGGGCCTGACTGGTAGAAGAGCGACCCCTTGACGAAAGCGACCTTTTCATAGGGGATGTCGTCTCCGGCGAGCTTTTCTCCGCCCGGCAAAGTGACCTCTATCGACGGGGTGACCTCGTTGTACCGGCCCTTGAGCTCAGGGCCGCCCTGCCAATCGACAAACCTTACCTGGTAATAGGTGCATGACGTGAGGACCAGGAGAAAGGCTATAAGAATGAGCTTTTTCATGGCGCGCGCCCTTTTTAAGGCAGACTTTCAATATACCAAAGGTCGTAGATAAGTCAACCTTATTAAGCGCCTGGGGGTTGCGGGTTTGGTGATAACGTAGTATAATTGAGGCGCCCCAATATCATGAGGAGTACATGCGGTGGGTGATCGGAGAGCCCCCGGGTCCGTGGCCGGGCTCATCAAGGCCAACGCGGACCTGAGGGCCGAGATAGAAGACTTGAGGCGCGCGCACGGGGAGCTGAAGGAAGCGAGCGCGCTCCTTACGAAGACCTTCGAGAGCATAAGCGAGGCCGTGGTCGTATTCGACCCGGCTACGCTGATCATCCTATCATGCAACCCTGCCGCGACAAGCGTCTTCGGGTACGGCGCCAGGGAGATGATCGGTAGACCCGTCTCCCTGCTCCACGAAAGCCCCGCCTCCTTCGATGCATTCATTTCCAGCCTCAGCGAGGGGATTACCGCTCCGAAAGCCCTTTTCAACTACTCGTGCCCCATGAGGAGGAAGGACGGGACCGTCATCTCTACCGAGCAGACGGTGACCGCGATGCAGGACGGCGCGGACCCTTCCGGGTTCGTAAGCGTCATCAGGGACGTTACAGGCCGCCTCCTCGCCGAGGAGGCCGAGAGGGAGAGCGAGGAGCTTTTAAGGGCCGTTACCGACGACCTTCCGGCTGTCGTTGCCTACGTCGGCCCCGACTGGAAATACCGGTTCGTAAACAGGGTCTTCGAGAACTGGCGCGGAAAGTCCCGCTCCGAGATACTCGGCAGGACCGTTCAGGAGGTCATGGGCGAGAAGGGCTTTCTTCAGGTAAAGTCCCATCTGGAGGCCGCGCTTTCCGGCCAGACCATTTCATATGAGGACGTATTCACCTACCCCGACGGCGCGGAAAGGGTCCTTTTCATCCAGTACATCCCGCGCGTCCCGGATGGCGACAACGGGGCCGTGCCCGGCGTGTGCGCCCTCATGACCGACATCACGAGGCAGAAGAGGAACGAGGCCGAGATAATAAAATACAAGGACCACCTGGAGCTACTCGTCGGGCTGAGGACCGAGGAGCTCGAGAACCTGAACGACAGGCTCAAGGAAGAGATAGCGGGCCACGAGATATCGCAGGAAAAGATAAGGTCTCTCAATAAGGAGCTCGGCGGCCACGTAAGGAAGCTCGAGGAGGTGAACCGCGAGCTCGAGGCCTTCAGCTACTCGCTCGCGCACGACCTCTCGTCCCCTCTAAGGGTCATAGACGGGTTCTCAAAGCTCCTGGAGACGCACTACGCTGAAACGATAGAGGGCGAGGGCAGGGACTTCATAAAGACCATCCGCGAGAACGCGCAGAAGATGGGAAGGTTCATCTCGGACCTGCTGCACCTGTCGATGCTCGCGAAAAGCGAGATATCCAAGGCCGAAGTTGACATGGAGGGGATCGCGCGGCTCCTTTCGTCCGAGTTCAAAAGCCTCAACTCCGGGCGCGACATCAGGTTCGTCGTGAACGGGCTGCCCCTGGCGTACGGCGAACGGACGCTTTTAAGGCAGGCGCTCTTTAACCTCCTTGCGAACGCCGTCAAGTTCACCGGCACGAGGGAAAAGGCCGTTATCGAGATAGGCGGGCTGGCACGGGGCGATGAAACTCTCTACTGCGTAAGGGACAACGGCGTGGGGTTCGACATGAGGCACGCCGGAAGGCTCTTCGGCCTCTTTAAGAGGCTCCACGCCGAAAGCGAGTTCGCCGGGACCGGGGCGGGGCTTGCCATAGTCGGGCGCATCGTCGAGCGCCACGGCGGAAGGGTCTGGGCCGAGGGCAAGGTGGACGAAGGCGCGGCGTTCTGGTTCGCCCTGCCGGCGAAAAGCCAGAATCCCATCCTGTAATCAGTCTTGTAGATACTGCCTCTAATATACAAGGGTGCGCCGGGCGCACCAATTGATTACTCTGCCCCTATGCCCCCCTCGAATTCCATAACGCCTCCTCCCCAATCCGGGGTTAAAGGACCTCATCGACAAATTTATGGAACGACGAATACTTCCATTCTCCGGGAGAATGAACAAATCTATCCCGGCCCTTCTGTAATCAGACATGTCAGGTTACGCGACCCCTGAAAATTATTTGATGGTGCGCACAGCGCACCCTACCAGGCTAATGGGTTCAGGTTGCAAACCTGAACCCGCTAAGAGAATCAAATTTCGGGTCGAGTGGGTCGAGCAAAAAAAACTTTTTGGTGGGTTCAGGTTGCAAACCAGAACCGCTAAGTCTTACATG
>DAIDBB010000242.1 GCA_027310325.1 bacterium
CGGTGTGCCCAGAGGGGAATGAGGCATATCTCGAGGAAAAGTCAAAGAGCATGGGGTGCTCCAGAAGCCGTATTACGGGGTCTCCGGGATAAGCCGGCCTCGGCCTTTCAAAAGCGGCTTTAAGAACCTGGACCACGGCGCCGGATATCACTACCGCCAGAAGGCCGGACCTCCCGGCGACGTTAAGCTCCTGGCTTCCGAGCCCAACGCCCAGCAGGTACAATACCACGGCTATGGCCAGAAGGAAGCCGCCGTTGCCGATTATCTTGCTGAAAAAACTAAAAAAAAGGCTGGCGGCCCAGGACTGCGGGACCTTACCCGCAAGGACAGGGTCGAGGAGCAGTGAAAGGACCAATACCGCGACTGAGATTATTGCTATGGCAAGAGGCTTTTGGAACTTACTCAACCAAGCGCCTCCTCGAATATGTCAAGCGCCCTTTCCATTTCCTGCTTTTTCGTGATAAGAGGGGGCATGAGACGCGCTATGTTCTTGTCTATGCCGCATTCTATGAGTATCAGCCCGTTCCTAAGGCACCTTTTTGTAACCTTCTTAAGCGTCTCCCTGTCGGGGCTGCAGTCATTCTTTACGAACTCGATGCCTATCATGAGGCCGAGCCCGCGGACGTCCCCGATGGAGCCGCTTTTTTCCTGAAGGGCCTTAAGGCGCCTAAGGGCGTATTCGCCCACCGTGGCGGCGTTTTTAAGGATGCCTTCCTTTTCTATCTTATCTATGGTAGCGCATGCCGCGGCGCAGGAAACGGGGTTGCCGCCGAACGTCGTGCCGTGGGCCCCGGGGCTCCATCTGCTCATTATCCTCTCGGATGATCCCACGGCGCTAAGCGGAAAACCCGAGGCTATGCCCTTGGCTAACGTAATTATATCCGGAGTGATGCCGAAGTGCTCGCAAGCGAACCACTTCCCGGTCCTTCCCATGCCGCTCTGGACTTCATCGGCTATCAAAAGGATGCCTTCCCGCGTGCAGAGTTCGCGGAGTTTCTCCATGTAGTCAGCGGGAGGCACGACATAGCCTCCTTCGCCAAGCACCGGCTCGATGATTGCGCACGCCACTTCCGTCGGATCTATCTGATACTTAAGAATCCTTCTCAGGGAATCGAAGCAGTCAGTGGAGCATGAGGCGCGGTTTTTACCCATCGGGCAGCGGTAGCAGTAAGGGTAGGGGGAGTGATAGACCGAAGGCAGCAAAGGGTGGTAGTTTTTCCTGTACCTTGCCGTTGACGAGGTAAGGGCCAGCGCCCCCATGGTCCGTCCGTGGAATGAAGGGGTGAAGGCGATTATGCCCTGCCTGCCCGTCTCATAGCGGGCGAGCTTAATGGCCCCCTCGACAGCCTCGGCGCCGCTGTTTGAAAAAAAGAACATCTCGACGCCCTCCGGGGTGATCCGCTTTAGCCTCTCGGCAAGCTCCACCTCGGAAGAATAGCGGAAGATGCAACCCGAGTGTATGAGCTCTTCCGTCTGGTTCTTGGCGGCGGCGACGACCTCCGGAGGGCAGTGGCCTATGTTTGCCGTGGCAAGGCCGGACGAGAAGTCCATGTACATTTTTCCGTCCATCCCTTCAACGTATATGCCCGAGGCCTTCTTCACGACTATATCGGTATGGAAAACGAGGGCAGGGGTAAAGAGCCTTTTGGCCCTTTTCACTACGTCGTTTTTTACCGCGGTCTTTGTCTTCATTCTTCGTCGATGGGGGCCGGCTCGCAAAGCTGGGAGTCGTATACCGCAAGGCGCCCGCATGACTTGCAGACATACTCGATCTTATCCAGCATGGAGGAGCATACATGACGGGCGTCATCCACGGACTTCCCGCAGAACTCGCACGTGAAGGGGACCATGTCTTTCCGGGGGTGGCACAGATGGCCCCTTCCGCTCGCGGCGGCCTTGCAGGTAGGGCACGGGTATGTCTTTACATACTGCGTCATTGGAACTCCTTTCAGCGCAAGATTTTATAGAGTCTTCAAAATTGCGGAGAGTTTTCTCAGGTGGTCTTTTTCTTCGTTTATCAGGTCTTCGAGTATCGACCTGTCCTTTTCCCGGACCATCCCGAGCAACTCGATATAAAAAAGTATCGAATCCTTTTCCATGGCGATGGCCAGGTTCAGGGCGGCTCTCTCGCTCCGTACCCTCTGGGCGAGCCTGTAGCCCTTGCCGGCAAATACCTCTGAGTCGGCGAGTGCGTAAAGGTAGGTCGTATCTTCCTCGGAATATGGGTCGAGCCTCATGGAGAGTTCTTCGTCAGCGACGAGTTTCCTCATGTTCATGAAAACTTTCCTGTGCCTGCCTTCTTCCTCCGATAGGTCCTTGAAGAGTCTTTTCAGGGCGGTTGACTTTGACGCCTTTCCGGCATCAGTGTAAAACTTGACCCCGTTCTCCTCGATCCTTATCGCCATCTCGATGATTTCGCTTCCTGAAAAATGCGCCGGGTCCATACCTCACCTTATGCGTATGTCTTAAATGGCCGAATCTGCCGATTATAGCAAAAAGATATCTAAATCAAAAGCTCAAGTTTCAGAGGAAAGAACCGGCTGCCGGCCTATTTATCTATCTGGGCCTTCTGAAGCCGTCCGCTAAAGTCTCTGTAAATAACCTTCCATTTTGTAAACATGTCCAGCGCTCCGCCCCTCCCGCCGGCCTCCTTGTGTCCCAGGCCGCTCTTCTTCGTCCCTCCGAAAGGGAGTTGTATCTCGGCACCTATGGTAGGGGCGTTTATGTATACTATCCCGGCGTCGAGGTCCCGTTCGGCCACGGCGCTATTATTGACATCCTGCGTATATATGGAAGAAGACAGCCCGTATTTGACGTTGTTGGCTATGTCTATGGCATCCGTAAGATCCCGTGCCCTTATGGCCGATATTACCGGGCCGAATATCTCCTCCTGCGCTATCCTCATCGTAGGCAATACATCCGCAAAAATAGTGGGCTCGACAAAATACCCTTTTTCGAGGCCTTTGCCTTTCGCCGGGCCGCCGCCAAGAACGAGCCTGGCCCCTTCGTTCTTACCTATTTCAATGTAGTTGAGGACCTTTTTCATCTGGGCCTCGTTAATAAGCGGCCCTACGTCGGTCCCCTTCACAAGGCCGTCCCCGAGCCGGAGCTTCTTGGCCGCCTGGACGAACATGTCCATGAACTTATCGTAGATGTTCTCATGTACTATGAGGCGGCTTGCGGCCGTGCATCTCTGTCCGGTTGTGCCGAATCCTCCCCAGAGCGCGCCTTCCACGGCAAGGTCGAGCCGCGCGTCGTCCATTATGATGATAGGGTTTTTGCCTCCCATCTCGCAGGATATCTCCTTATCGAGGGCGCCGCAGACCTTGGCGAGCTTCTCGCCGACGGCAGTAGACCAGGTAAAGGAGACCCCGTCGATTAAAGGGTGGGTGGCGAGATATTCCCCTATCTCTTCGCCGGTTCCGTGGACTACGTTCAAGACGCCGGGCGGCAGGCCAGCTTCGGCGACAAGGTCAGTAAGCCTTGCGGCGGCAACGGGCGTGTAGCTAGAAGGCTTGAATACGACGGTATTGCCGCTTACTATCGAAGGGAAAAGCTTCCACGCAGGTATTGCCGTAGGGAAGTTCCACGGGGTGATGAGCGCGAACACACCGATGGGCACGCGAACGGATTTGCAGTCCTTCGAGGGCAGCTCCGATGGGATAGTCTCTCCGGAAAGCCGCCTGCCTTCTCCCGCCATGTAATAGGCCATGTCTATCGCTTCCTGCACGTCTCCGAGGCCTTCGGGAAGGATCTTGCCCATCTCGCGAGTCACGAGCCTTCCGAGCCCGTCCTTGTTTTTTGCAAGGAGTTCGGCGGCCCTGAAAAGTATCTCGCCCCGTTTGGGAGGAGGGGTAAGCCGCCAGCCCTGGAACGCCTTTTTCGCCGCTTCAACGGCCCTGTCGACGTCCGATCTTCCGGATGACGGCACAACGGCGACCACGTCGTCGGTATTTGCGGGATTTATGCTTTTCAGGGTATTACCGGATGACGCGTCCAACCATTTACCGCCGATGAGGTTCTTTACAGCGCCGGCCATAGGCATCCTCCAGGATTGTTTTGGAAAGATCAGAAAATCCGGCAAAAGTATACCAGAGCGGTAGTTTCGGTGCAAGCAATGGACAGAAGGCATCAAGTCAGCCTGGATCCCTACGACAGGTTTTTCCCTGACCAGGATACCATGCCAGAGGTATAGGCTGTCATTCTAAACCCACCCATACAATGCCGGATTCTAATTTCGTCTCGTAAGTACGAATTGAGCGCGTTCGGATATGTTCCATCAGCATGGCGACGTTCTGGAGCAATTGCGCCATTCGAGGCGGAGGAACCTCGCCGCCGGAATCTCGCGGTATGGGCCCCGATAGGGCCTCTCCGGTCGTAACGTCGAACTGCGCGCAGTGCATCGCGCAGGTGAGGATGGTCCCGTCGAGCGTGCCCATCTCGAGCGGGGCGTTCATGTGGCCGCAGCGCCGGTCTATGGCGTAAAAACGCCCGTCACAGTTGCAGATGACGACCTCCCGCCCCTCGACCTCGACAAATTTCATACCGCCGGGGGCGACCTCATTTGCATTAATCGCCTGCACGAACCTCTTAGTCAAGGCCCACCTCCCAGGGAGGTATCTGCGGCAGGCTGTCAGGGTCGGTCACGTCCTTGTGGACAAAAAGTCCGCACCAGCATCTCCTTATCGCGTCGAAATGTTTCCTGTGGAACGGAATGCAGGGGCAGACGATCTGCATGTCGCGCGAGCGGTCGTGCCTTAGCGGCTGGCATGGGCAGAATGGTATGCCGTGTTTCTGCTCGAGCATGACCTCCTGTTCAAGAAGAAAATCCATGAGGTCCGAGTCAGGCGTGAACTTGTAGCCAAGCGGCCCTACGACCTTATCAAAGAAATAGTGCAGGGCCTTTTTCCTTGATTCAACGCTCATTTAACAAGCGCCCCCTCAAGCCCCATGAGCCTTGCGTAGCGCTCCGGGTTATAGCCAACGATGACCTCTCCGTCAATCCTTACGAAAGGAAAGCCGTTGGCTCCGTTTGCGTCAAGTTCCTCCATTATTCTTTTCTGCGTCGCTTCGTCGGCGAGGTCGTAGTCTATGAAGTCAAATGGGATGTTGTGTTCGGTAAAGAATTTTTTCGTCTTCCTGCACCAGGGACAGGTGGAAAGCGTGTACATGCTGATTTTTTTCATAACCCCTCCATCTGGCCGAGACTGACAAATAATTTGCCGTCCTCGGTCCGTGTCTGATACATCTTGAGCCGCAGTTCGGGTGCGTCAATAAATTCGCCCGTCCGTATATTGAAGCGCCAGTCGTGGCACGGGCAGGTGAGGATAACACCTTCCAGCATGCCGTTAAAAAGCGGACACCCCATGTGGGCGCACTTGCCTTCGAGCGCATAGACCGC
The DNA here is from genome assembly GCA_027310325.1 of bacterium. Lineage (GTDB taxonomy): Bacteria > Desulfobacterota > GWC2-55-46 > GWC2-55-46 > GWC2-55-46 > JAKAIQ01. The sequence goes on from DAIDBB010000242.1 coordinate 5,402, forward strand.
TCCGCCGACGCGCGCCATAAGGACGTTGACGCCAGATGGGTAGACGGGCGTCATTTTGCCTTCAGGCAGCGCCGCTTCATCCATCACATATGTCCAATCTTTTGCGGGCATTAATCCCACGCATTCCCTACCATAAAAAATCTCTTACCTATTTTATCGCGTCGAGCACCGTGCCGTTCATGGACCCTTCGAGCGCCCGGACATAAGCGCGGGCGACGACCTCGACGGGAGTGCCCATGGATGGGTCCATGTTAAGGGCCTTGAGAGTATCCACGACCCAGTTGGGGCTTACAATGTTTATGCGGATACCCCTCGGCATTTCCAGCGCCGCCGCCCTCCCGAAACCTTCGAGGGCCGCGGTCACAAGGCTGATCGCCGCCGAACCCTTCATGGGCTTGCGGCTTAAAATGCCGCTCGTAAGCGTAAACGAGCCGTTGTCATTTACGGAACCGAGGCCCAGGCGCACGAGGTTTACCTGCCCCATGAGCTTGTTATTCAGGCCAAGCGCAAAATCCGCGTCCGTAAGCGATGCCAGCGGACCGAACTTCGCCAGTCCGGCCGCGCTGATAACGGCATCGACCCGTCCCGTGGCATCGAACATCTTTGCTATGGAAGCCCGGTCCGAGATATCGACCCTTATCCTGGATTTGCTGAAGCTCGCGGCAATCACCTCATGGCGGTCGCCGATGGCCTTAACGACGGCCCCGCCTATTGTTCCCGTTGCCCCGACGACGATTATCTTCATGACATTGTCCCCTCGCGTAATAATGCGACCATATATAGTTACAGTAATACAGCGGCTATTTCTCAACTTTGACTATTCCTATCTTATTTGCTCCGCTGCTGGCAAAATAGACATCCCCTTTTGGAGTAGCCGCCATATTGCGTATGACCTTGCCGCCCGACGGTACCGGCCAACTCTCGAATTTTCCGGTTTTCGGGTCGAATCTCACGATAGTGTTCGGCTTCGGGATAGTCTCGCTATACCAGACCGCGCCATCCGGCGTAAACGCCGTCCCGTAAGGGCCGGACCTACGTCCGCCCGGAGATGCCCACTCATTGACCTTGCCCGTGGCAGGGTCTAACCGCCCCAAATACCCTCTGGCATAGTCGGTATAGTAGATCATATCATCGGGACCGATGGCGAGCCTCCTGGGCCGAGCGCCTTTCGGCAACGTGTATTCGGTTATTCCGAATGTTTCGGGGTCTATTCTGCCGATTTTATTGGTCCCGAACTCGCAAAAGAACGGGACCCCTTTCGAGTCGATCGCTATCCCGTAAGGCCTTGCCCGGGGCGTGGGCGGCCGCTTCAGGATGATGGAACCGGAGCGGGGGTCGAGTCTGCCGACGAAATTACCAGCCTGTACCGTAAACCAGATAACCCCTTTTTGATCGAATACCGGCGTGTGAGGGTCGCCGGCATCAGGGTCGGGCATGGGGAATTCCGTTACTTCGCCTGTCTTTGGGTCGAGCTTCCCGATGTAACCTTTGCGATTGGCGGTAAACCAGATATTACCATCGGCGTCAGCGGCCAGGCCGTGCGGACCGGAGTCCGGTGTTTTCAGGCGGTACTCCCTTATTTTTCCGGTTTTTGGATCGAGGACGCCGAGGGTATTGGAGTTCATGCCCGTATACCAGAGGGAGCCGTCCGGAGCGACCGCCGGGTCGTGTGGAAAAGAATCCGGCGCCGGCACATCCCATTCTTCAATGCGGACTTTTACTGCAGACAGCGCAACAGAGGCGAAACAAATCACCAGCAGGATAACGATGGTTGAAATGCGCTTGTACTTCATGTCAGGCCTCCCAAGGAAATCAAGCCGCGTGCATCCGAAGGCACCATAATCATTTATATCAGAAATATTCCGGTACACAACAAATCGGCACTTTCAGAATAGGCATGAAGAGGGGAAAGGATTATCAGACTTGCCTGAATCGGGTAGTCAAGGTGCTAATTTTGCCGCTGATTGCACCTCAAGATCGGGGAGCTTTATGTTTGAAGATTTCTCAGAAAAAGATTGATTTGCTAATTCCTTTCCTTAAAAATTGGCTTGACCGGAATCCAATACAATAGAATCTTTATCGGTTCGCTATCTCTAGAATTCTCCTTAACAATCTTGTTGGTTTAGGAGTTATGAATACAGATTGTGAATCTTTACGCGAGTTAAACAGACCGTCCGTCTCTTGACTAACCCTAAATATATAGCATAATTGAAAGGAACCTCTCCAGAGCCTCTCATCCCGCACTCACATCAGTTTCCCATCGACCGAAAAAAAATAGAATCCGCATCGAGACAAAGACTCTGCGCGACAAACGGGGGCGCATCTTAAACCCCTGAGCGCCGTATATGAGGCCATGGAAGAAAAATTCCGGCAGTCCCTACAAGTCTCGTTGACTGACTTAGTAATGTCGGTGGTCAACCGGATCGTAAACAGGTTGCAGGTCACAAGCCCGTGGCATCTGCTGTGGATGTCCGTCGTTCTCTCGGAGACATTCACCTTGGCGACCTCCGCGGTCCAGAGCCGCCTTCTCTGGGGGCGCTGGCGTATCACCAGAGACGTGCTCCTCATCGGGATCGGCGACGCCCTGCTCGTAGATATCCTTATAGTTACGGTCATTATAATATTCGTATCGCATATAAGCTCCCTTCAGCAGGAGCTCAAGATCCGCGACGAGACCGAGAAGCATTTCCGGTTACTCGCTCATTACGATTCGCTGACCAGCCTTCCCAACCGCACCCTTTTCAGGAAACTTTTGAAGGGGGCGCTGGCGTTCGCCGAACGCTACAACGGCGTCATGGCCGTCATGTTCATCGATCTCGACCATTTCAAACGCATCAACGACACGCTGGGCCACGTAGTCGGCGATCAGCTCCTGAAAGACGTTACCGACAGGCTGCTTAAGACTATTAGAAACTCGGACTATCTCGCCCAGCCGGATAAAATCGAGGTCGGGGACGTCGTCTCCCGGCTCGGCGGCGATGAATTTATACTGCTGCTTCACAACCTCGCGCATGTTCAGGATGCCGGCAAGGTGGCGCTGCGCATACTGAAGGATATGTCCGCGCCTTTCAAGATGGGAGGACACGAGATATTCATAACCGCCAGTGTCGGCATAGCCCTCTATCCCGCTGACGGGACGGACGGCGACGAGCTCATTAAAAACGCCGATATCGCCATGTATCACGCCAAGTCGATGGGGAAAAACAACTACCAGTATTTCACCAAGTCCATGAACGCGAGGGCGCTCGAATTCCTGACCCTCGAGAACCGGCTCCATAAGGCGCTGGAGAACAGGGAATTTCTCCTTTACTACCAGCCGAAATGGTCCATAACAAAAGGCAGGATGGACGGACTGGAGGCTCTGCTGCGCTGGAAGCCCGGCGACGGGGAGATGATACAGCCGTCCCATTTCATCCCTCTCGCCGAAGAGATCGGCCTGATACTGCCGATCGGCGACTGGGCGCTGCGCACGGCGTGCCTGCAGAACAAGGCCTGGCAGAAAGCCGGTTATGACCCGGTAGCCGTGTCGGTTAACCTCTCAAACCGCCAGTTCGACCAGAAAAATCTGATCGAGGTGGTCACCGCCGCATTGAACGACGCGGGGCTCGACCCGCGGCACCTGGAACTTGAGATAACGGAAAGCGCGATCATGAAAGACCCTGAGGAGTCCATCGGCACTTTGCGCGAGCTTAAGAAACTGGGGATACGGATCTCGATCGATGACTTCGGCACCGGTTATTCATCGCTCAACTATTTGAGACGCCTTCCATTGGACTCCCTGAAGATAGACCGCTCATTCGTGATGAACATCGAGACAAACCCCGATGACGCCGCCATCGTTGAGGCGATTATCTCTCTGGCCCGCAACCTGAAGCTCAAGGTCATCGCAGAGGGCGTAGAAACCGAACAGCAGCTGTCGTTCTTGCGGGGACAGGGTTGTGACGATTATCAGGGGTATCTCTTAAGCAGGCCTTTGCCCGCTGAAGAAATCCCGGGGCTTTTGACCAGGAAGGCCGGGCCGGGCCATTCCCGCCCGTAACCGGAAAAAACGCTGCGCGAGGACGCCGCGCGTAAAACCCGTCTTTTTTTCTCTCCGTGGATATTAAGGGATCGCTATCGGACGCCTTATCACCGCTGGAAAGATTAAAAAAACCTTACAAAGGAGGTTGTATGAAGAAAATCGTTTCGGTTCTGGCAGTAGCTCTGTTCGCAATCATGGGGACCGGCAAGGCTCACGCAGAGCCGCTCGGCGGACAGGTCTTTTACAGCATCGGCGGTGCATGGCTTGAGCACGGAAGGGGCGGGCAGGTGTTTACAGACACGAACGGACTCAGCGGTAAGAACGACGGCACCAGCGGCTACGACCTGTCTGCAGGGTTCGACATTCCGCTCGTAAAACAGGCCGGACCCGGAACGGTGCTCGGAGAGTTCATGGTCGATTACTCCCGTTTCTCCGGTAAAAAGGTCCTCCAGACGACGAGCGTCCTCGGCCTGCCCGGGGTGCCGGCGACGACCGAAAATATCACGGTCTCTGAGCTGAGCGTTGTCTTCGCCCCTAAGTACCGCTTCGAGGGCATCATGGGCGGGAGGCTCCGGCCATGGATAATCCCGGCTGGCGTAGCCTTCCTGATCAACTCTCCCCCCTCAAACAACACCACATACGTTGATATCGGGTACCACGTGGCGGCCGGTGTAGAGTACATGCTCCTCGATCAGCTATCAGTTGGAGTGGACTACAGGTACACGATAGCTTCAGGCGAGCCGGGCCTCAAGTCGAATTATTCGGTGGCACAGCTCTATTTCGGCATAAACTTCTAACGAGCGCCATATATTATTGCCTTACAATTCAAAGGAAAAAGGGGACTGCGAAGGCATATCCCCTTTTTATTTCACTTTGCGCGGCTAAACGCATTGAACCTTCCGGGCATTCATCGATTGCTTCGCGGATTAATCTGGATTGACGATGCGGACGTGATCCCGTTTATGAACGGCTCCGGTATGTCCCCGGCGACATATTTATCGGTTTCGTCGGTAGAAACCCAGGTAAGGGTGTGATTGCCGTACGCGAGCTTGACCCTTTCGTTTCCCGGTTCAACCCTGAAGTATTCGAAATAGAGTTCTATGACCCGCCGCCATACGCGCCTGATCTGCATGGTCACGGCTATGCGGTCGAATGGCATGGCCTCGCGAAGGTGCGTGACCACGCAGCGGGTGGTGGCGAACTGCCCTTGCGGCGACATGCCCCTGTAGAGTCGAGGATCGAGCTCGAAGAGATATTTGTCTATGAGGTGCCCCTGCCAGGTGAAGTAGTTCGAAAAATAGACGTTCTGGGCGAGGTTGGAATGCTGGGTGGTCGTCTCGAATGTCGTTTCAGCGGCCAGGCGCCTGTTTCTGCCAATGAGGTCGTACGCCTGTATCGGCTCTCCGCCCTCTCCCTCCATGAAGGCCTCGGGCGCGGGCATATCCCCGGTCTGCCTATCAATGTCGCGCCTGGGCGCGAAGTTGTTTTCACGGAGGAATGAAGCGAAGAACGGGGGACATTCCACCGGTTCCACTGCACCGTGTCCGACCACCTTGATCCATGAGACCTGATGGCTGCTAAAGGCTATTGGAACGGCTACGCCGTCATGCGCCCTCTTGCTCCATTCGAATTTCAGTACGAGGGAAGAGTCCTTGTAGCCCAGTATCCGGTCCACCCAAGTGCGCGCCTCTATGGTCTCGTGGTTTCTAACGTGGCGTATTATGCGCGTATCGGTATGATTGGTTACCATGAAGTGGCCGCTGTAGAATTCATCGCTAATATATCTGCCGATGGGCTTGAGCGCCGTCTCGCGGACGTTTCCGAGCCAGCTGGCGTAGTTGGCGAAATTCACGCCGCCGCTTACGGCGGAGTTGTCTTTCAGCCCCAGCGGGAACCTGCACACGAAGACCCTTTGCCCCTCTGGTCCGCCATCGTTAAATCCCGCCGGTGATTCCTGCGGGGCTGCTGAAGGGCGCGCCGGAGTAATCGTATCCGTTTGGGACGACAGGGGGCTCTGCCGCACCGCGATTGCGATTACGCGTTCGGGGCCTCTAAGAAGCCTTACCGGGAACGTGAAAACGGTGATGCCCTCCGCCGCGCTTAGTGTCGCGCAGTCCCCGCTGCTCGAGCTGTATGTAAGACGGCCCTGGCGCATGTCCGTTGCCTTGCGAAGCGCCTCCACGGCGCACCAGACGCGGGTTGCGGCCCTATCATATGAGTTATCGCTTTTATTAAGGCTTTCCAGCAGGGCCTGATTTTCGTGGCCGAGCATGAGGGACCACTCTTCCGGGTCCCTGTGCGTGACGGGCTCAACGTCGCAACCCTGCGGCGCGGGTCCAGCGCTGCAGATGAGGAGCTTAGCGTCGTGGCTGCACGAAAGCGCAATATTTCCATCCTCCGCAATGTATGGTTTGCCCTGCTCCGTCCATTCTACGGTCATCGGGCCGGAGTAACCGGCGGACACCTGCGGGGCAGCCTGACAGGCCCTCGATAGGAGCGTCCGCTCGATTTGATGGCGCTCAGGCCTGGCCATTCCGGATAAGTTGGGAATGTGTTTTACGGTTATCCCGGGGGGCTCGACGCCGGCCCCTTTGCAGAGTTCGCTCAACCTGCGTCTTATGCGCTCCTCGTCCCAGCGGTCCGGGGACACGATGTCTTTAAGCGCTGGAGCGTCGCGTTTGACCTCGATTATTCTTACGGAGTAACCGAGGATCTCCTCGACGATCACGCCATCAGGGCTGATTGCCGTTACGTCTGAAACGATGGTGTCGCTCCCTCTTTCCCGTATCTCGACGATCACGTTATATCTACCGGGGCCCTGCGGCCTGCGCGATATCTCCCATTTAGCGATGCCTACCGGAAGGGCTATAACGTCCGGGAGGATAATCTGCACCGACTGCAGAAGGGTGTCCCTGAAATACGGGTCCCCTGCCGTAAACGGGCCGTGGGTATGATCGAAGTCCGGGTCCGGCGGTCTGGTCGCGGCCTCAAAAACGCACCTGCCTTCCGTCATGGACATGATGCGCTCGATGCGCTGGAAGCTTGGCCCCTGGAAGAGCATATGCCCGTACAGGTCCTCGCGTGGCTCGATGTCGAGGCCGTCATCAGGTATCCCGGCGGCATATGGCCTTGCCCCCGTATCGACGCCGTTCAGGACAAATGTCGCCTCAAAATGGTTTTTGCTGAACGCGGTCTGGTCCACGGTAATGGCGGCCTTGACTTTCATGGGTTCGCCGGCCCGGCCCGGCTCCAGGACGAGCGCCCTTATGCGTATTTCGGTTTGCCCGCCGGGGTCTACGGTAATCGGGTAGCTCAGGCTTATATCTTCAATTTCAATATTCCGCGGCTCGCCGGTTGCCGTAACTGCCATGACGGCCTGCTGCATCGCCTCGATGCCGAATACCGTCGGAAAGAGGTGCGTGCCCCTGAAGACGTGGTCTTTGAGGTATTTGTCGCGTTCGGTAGTGAGCACGGCCTTTGCCTCTATCTCCACGCCCCGCTCGTAGAAAATGACCTCCTCCGTGAAACGGGCGCGCCTAAACGTCATCGGCGAACGCATAGTGTCAATCGAGCCGAGCCTGCCAGCCACTACCACCTGCGGTTCCCCGGTGGTCGAGGCGGTAAGCCGCATGAAGCTCTCTACCCCCAATTCTTTCGGGATCGCCCGTATGCCCATCTTCGAAAGAGATTCGACGCTTCCCATCTTGGCGCCCATGCCTACCTCGGCCCATACGCTGAACGCGCAGGTTATGATCTCGGCGGCGGGGTTCCGGCTTTTGAACCGCTGAAGGAGAAGGTTAAGGACCTCGTTCGAGAAGGCGTACCACGCGTTCCCGGCCATGCCCGTCACGCCGATGATGGAGCCGAGGGCGGCTATAAGTTTCACCGGGCCGCCTTCAAGGGCCTCGAGCACGTTGATGGCCCCGAGGACTTTCGGGCCGATCTCCTTATACGCGGCCTCCTCGGTGACCTGTTCAGCCCGGCGGGGCCTGTTGAGGGCTGCGCCGTGGATGAAACCGGTTATGGGGCCGAGTTCGCCTTTTATCCGCCCGATAAGCGACCTGACTGCGTTTTCGTCGGTTATGTCGCACGCGTAATAGCGGTAATGGACGCCGTCTTCACGGTAGCGACCGAGGCTTTCCCGGATCTCCGCGTCGCCTGTATCCGCGGTGCTTCCCGCCAGCGCAAGCCTTACCCCGGTCTTTCTGGCAAACGCCAGAGCGCACTCGGCGGTAACGCCCCTGGCGCCTCCTGTTACGAGGACTACGTCCTTTCCGGTCCACGTAATGGGCCTTGAGTGGAAGTCCTGCGGCTTTACGGGAGAGAGCACCGGGACGTATCTCATGAGATCGCCGTCGTATACGGCCGCGGCGAAGGCATCGGGCGACTGAAGTTCATCGATCGTCTTTGCGAACGTCGAGGCGGGGTCGTTTTTATCGAACTGCAGTACCCTGATCCTTTCATCAGGATTCTCATGATGCAGGCTCGAAAGAAATGCCGCCGCGCCCTTAGCCTCGACGGGAGCCCCATTGCCCAGGCTGAAGAAATCCGTCCCTCCGTACTGAACGACCGCGTAGGCCGGTTTCGGGGTGCGTGTCTTCATTGCCGCGATTGTAGCGGCTATACTGTGGAGCCGGCCTGCCATCTCACGGGTCTTCTCCGGCGTGGGCGACCCTTCCGGGCCGTCCGGCAGGAGAAAAACGAAGTAGTCGTATTTCCCGAGCGCTTCGGGTGAGTCAAGCGGTATCGCGTCATAAC
>DAIDBB010000265.1 GCA_027310325.1 bacterium
GTAGGCGGAGCCCACGACCGACTCCTCAAGGGTAAGGGAGCTACTAAAGGAGCAGCTTGTAAGCCCCGTAAGGTGGGTAGATATAATACGGCGGATGAAAAAAGACGGCGTTACGCGCATCATTGAGGTAGGTCCCGGAAGGTCCTCTCGGGGCTCATAAAGAGGATAGAGAAGGATATAAACGCCCTGAGCTTGAATGAGACCGCTGATCTTGACAGGGTCCTGGAGGCGCTCAAGTAGGGATTAAAATTCTCCGCCATAAATGGCTGAGAATTTTGATGGAGCGGATAATCATTTTTATTTGCCAGCCTTTCTCCAACGCTAAAGCGACGGGATTGCAGCTGGCAGACCCATTCAACCCTACTGCATGGCCATCCCGCCGTTTATGTTAAGCACCTGCCCTGTTATGTAATTCGAGGCGTTGGACGCCAGGAACAGCACCCCCATCGCCACGTCGTTCGCCCCGCCGAGCCTCCCAAGGGGGATCTGCTTTAATAGCTCTTCCCTGACCTTCTCGGGGAGGGACTCCGTCATGGCTGTCTCAATGAAGCCAGGGGCAACGGCGTTACAGGTGATATTGCGGCTGGCAAACTCCCTGGCTATGGTCTTTGTAAATCCTATGAGGCCGGCCTTGCTCGCTGCGTAGTTCGCCTGCCCGGCGTTGCCAATTACGCCAACGACCGAGGCTATATTGACGATACGGCCCCACTTCATCTTGGTCATGTACTTAAGGGTCGCCTTGGTGCAGTTGAACGCGCCCTTCAGGTTGACGTTCATGACCGCGTCCCAGTCCTCTTCCTTCATCCTTAAAATAAGGCCGTCCCTCGTTATACCGGCGTTATTGACAAGTATGTGTATCGCCTCAAGCTCCTTGTAGACCTTCTCGGCCATCTCCTCGGTCTCTTTGACGCTTACGACGTCGACCTTGAGGGCGAGCGAGCGCCTGCCCATGCCCTTTATCTCTTTTGCCACCTCCTCGGCCTTTTCAAGGTTTACATCAACTACCGCCACATCCGCGCCGTATGAAGCGAGCTTCAAGGCTATGGCCTTGCCTATCCCCTGCC
>DAIDBB010000270.1 GCA_027310325.1 bacterium
TCTCTTACCTCCGGGTCTATGCCGCGGGACTCCGCTATGACGACGGCCTTGATAAGCTCTCCGTTCTTAAGATCTGACCTGTCGATAAGGCTTCTTATGCGGGCGCGGACCCTTTCGATATACCCCGCAACCCCCTGGTCTTCAGCGCCTATCTTTTCTATGAGCCTGCCGTTCTTGACATATCCCGTTACGAAGATCCCCTTGCGGTTAAGGTACCCCCTGTAATCGAACTCCCCCGGGTTGCCGAAGTTCATCGGCTCTCTCAGGCGTCCGATGAACCTTACGCGGTCGCCGAGGCCGAACCTTTCGTCCTCCCCTTCGACGCTCAAAAGGACCGTTCCGCCGGTATCCACCCATAAGTTATCCTTCAAAACCCTTTTCGCCTCGACGTTTAACCTTGTCCGGCCGTTTGCTAAATCCGGCGGGGCCGTCACAACCCCTTCAACCGCGATACCAAGGGGGCCCAACCCGCCGTCCTTCGCGGAGGAGGCTTCAATAAGATTCTTTATATGGTTTTGCGGGAGCTCGGGCCTTATGTAAGGAAGGATAAAAAGCGCTCCGAGGAAGAAAAAGGGCAAGGCCGCTACGTAACGGTCAAATCTGAGGCCCCTCAGAAAGGAGAATATGGGGGGTATGAAGGAAATGGCGAGAGAGGAATAGATGGTCCCGTAAGAAAAGCCTGATCCGGCTTCGACGATTATGCCTGAAATGAAGGCGAGAAGGACAGGGACAAGAGGGCGCATGACGGCTCGGATTTAATTTTTTATGCGCCCAATATACCATGAAGATTTTATATTTTCATGAAAAAAGATAAAGAATATATTAATTTCATTTCCGATAATCCTACATTTTATTCACAGCCTTAATCTCCCTTATCTCGAGGGCGAGCTTTTCAGTTATTCCCGGCACCTTTACGAGCTCGCTTATGTCAGCCGAAAGGATGCCTTCAAGGTCTCCGAAACGTTCAAAAAGAGCGTTCCTTTTCTTCTCGCCTATGCCCTTTACGCTATCGAGTATCGAACCGAGCCCTTTTCTCCGAAGCTTCCTGTGGTACGAGATCGCGAACCTGTGGACCTCGTCCCTTATCCTCCTTAAGAGGAGGTCGGGTCTCGATCCCTCTTTCAATAGTATGGGGTCCTTCACGTTCGGAAGATACACCC
>DAIDBB010000289.1 GCA_027310325.1 bacterium
GACATGAGGGAGTCGCCCTCGATGGAGCTCATAAGGATATTGAAGGAAAAGGGCGCGGATGTCAGGTACAACGACCCGCATGTGCCGCAGGCGGTCAGCCACAGGAAGGGGTTCAGGATACGCTCGACCCCCATCGGCGCGGAGAGCCTCAAAAAATACGACTGCGTCCTGATAGCCACGGACCATTCATGCTACGATTACAAATGGATAGTCGATAATAGCCAGCTCGTGGTAGATACGAGGAACGCTACCGCCGGGATAAATAGCGGTAAGGTCGTAAAGGCGTAGGTCCTCTCTGCGATAAGCGGGGCGGGGTAAAAACGGAACGTTATCACTGAAGGCAAGAAACCGGCCTTCATGCCGGTTTCTTTACGTTGCTTTATCGTCTTCGATAAATACGTTACTTTACAAAAAACTGAGCCCTGCCCGCCATTTTCCGGGGCCTTGCGACTTTACCCAGACGACCCTGGCGTTCGGCTTTAGGTCGAAGCCCCGTATTTCCACGCGCACAGTATCGTCATTTTCAACGGGCCCGTCAAGGAGGACGCCGGCCCCTTTTCTCGAGATGTCTGTAGTTTCGGCGGATATTCCGGAGCCGCCCTTAACTATGCGGCAGACCCTCCGCAGAGCCCCCCGGCGCTCAATCCTGCTTTCAAGGCCCTTGATGGAGAGGCCGCAGTAAGGGCACTTGAGATGTGGACCCGTTACGGCCGAATGGAAAACACTATCGCAACCTGGACAGGTGTAATTGCGCATACCGTTCCGAGGTAATTGTTTTGTTCAGGCATCAACGCGTGGGGCTGGCTTAATCAAGACGAGCGCAATTATTATAACGCTGCAAGGCCTGTGCCAGATTAACGGACGCATCCCATGTTTTTGTAACTGATTGTAATACAAGGGGTTTCCTGGAAGAGTAAAGGCATCCATTAAAAGGATGGCCCCCCTGTGGCCGTAAAAAAAGCTGACAGAGAAGTCTGGCCATACCGGCGAAAAAAAAGAGTATATGGAATATTTCCTGCGGAAATTCAATATGTTAATTTTTAGCTCAGGGCTTCCGCAAGGTGCAAAGAAAATTAACACCTCCATGCGTTGAAAGACGGGTTTTTTATGTTAAAATGGTTCGAATATTCCAACAGTATCTTCCTGGAAAGGGCTGAATGAAGATCCTTGTTACCGGAGGCGCCGGTTTTATCGCTTCCAATGTCGTTGACGCCTATATGGAGGCGGGCCACGAAGTCGTCGTAATGGATAACCTCTTTACGGGTAAGAAGGAGAACGTAAACCCCGGGGCAAAGTTCTATCAGCTCGATATAAGGTCCGATGAGGCAAGAAGGGTCTGCGAGCGCGAAAGGCCCGAAATTCTAAACCATCACGCGGCCCAGATATCGGTGCCCGCGTCCGTCGAGGACCCTGTCTTCGACGCGGACGTTAACATTAAGGGGTTCCTCAACCTCCTCGAAGCGGCAAGGAGAAGCGGGACAAGGAAGGTGGTCTTCATCTCCTCGGGAGGGGCCATCTACGGGGAGGCCGAGGAGTACCCTACGACCGAGCGCTGCCAGCCAAAGCCGCTTTCCCCATATGCCATAACAAAGTCCGTCTCGGAGAAGTACCTCGAGTTCTACAATAACTTCCACAGCCTCGGATACACGGTGCTACGCTACTCAAACGTCTACGGGCC
>DAIDBB010000301.1 GCA_027310325.1 bacterium
CAGTTCATACTGTTCGCCGATCCTTACGTCAAGCCGATAGTTGACCTTTTTCTAAAATCGAAGACCTCCGACGATCCCCTTTTGAAAAGAAGCATGGAGGAATATGCGAAATTCATCCTCAACGGAACCGAGGGCCTTGACAGTCTTTCTGGTATCCCTGTAAGGAACTTCAGGCTCTTCGTGTCTATTTACATTCCGGAAAACGCGCCTGTGAAGTTTGAGGAACTGAAGTCCTCCATATACGATATCCTCGTCGGCGCAAAGCTTTATCCGCGCCCTTTTGAGCCGGACGGGCTGATAAGGATGCTCTACAGGATATTTAACGACAGGTTCCCGGAGCATCTGGCATACGACAACACCAGGGAGATGAGAAAACAGATCATCTCCGGAGAAACCACCATAGTGAACGAGATGAGCTGTCTTAAGCTCGGCTCCAAGGTATGCAGGACTATCACCCCGAAATCCATGCCGGTAGAGTCGTCGCTTCTGACCTCCAATATCATCACTGGTGACATCTGGGGCGTTCAGTCCGACAATAACCAGATCAGGTCGCCGTTCCTGATAGCGTATAACGTCATCTTCGAGAATACCAAGGCGAAGATAGGAGCTAAAGCGTCCATCGTCATGCAGCAGCAGGCTATTGGGGCCTTCGTCCCTTCCATCGCGAGAAGAAAAGAAGAATTCATGTGGGCCATTGCCGAGATGGAGAAAGGAGAGTCGTTTTTCAGGGTGATACCGATAGCCGTGGTGCTCGGTAAGGATGAGGAAGATGCAAGGGACTCCACAGCTAGGGTTAAAAGGCTTTGGGAGGACAGAGGGTTCGTCATGCAGGAGGACAAGGGGATAATCCCAATACTGTTCCTTTCATCCCTGCCCTTCGGTCTGTACAACGTCGGCGACAACGTAAAGATGCTCGACAGGGACTTTATAGTACCTGCCGGGACGCTTGCGGAGATGCTCCCGGTCCAAGCGGATTTTCAGGGCAGCGGGGACCCCAAGATCATGTTCATGGGGAGGAAGGGACAGCTTTCAGGGATAGACCTTTTCGACCTCAAGGCCCCGAATATGAATGCTTTGATAGCGGCCTCCTCAGGCGGCGGCAAGAGCTTCCTCATGAACCATATAGTGATCCCGAACCTCGCCTCGGGGGCTTATGTACGGGTAATAGACATCGGCAGGTCCTACAAGAAGGCCTGCAACCTCTTTAACGGGAAGTTCATAGAGTTTACAGCCGACTCTACGATCTGCCTCAACCCGTTCACCAATATCCTTATCGATGAGATCGACAACGAACTCTTTACGATCTCCTCGATAATATTGCAAATGGTCTATTCATTCACCGATACACGTCCGAGCGAGCTTGAAGCCTCGCTAGTCAAGGCGGCTGTCCGGTGGGCGTACCAGACCGAAGGGCAGGACGCCACGATAGACACAGTTTACAGGTGTCTTTCCGATTACGGCGGTATGCACAACGCGCTTCGTCCGGAGGACGCAAAGGCCGGGGATAAAGAGCTGGCTGCCATAGGCTCGAAAATCGCCTTTAATCTCAAGGAATTTACGTCGGAGGGGGCTTACGGAAGATGGTTCTGCGGTAAGGCCAACCTCGATATTAAAAACGACAGATTCGTGGTGCTGGAGCTCGAGGAGCTACAGGCCAGGAAAGAGCTTTTTAAGGTCGTGGTGTTGCAGGTTCTTAACTATGT
>DAIDBB010000370.1 GCA_027310325.1 bacterium
CCTCGGGATAGTCCGGCACCTTATAACCCTTTGACTGCAGCTCCTTGATGGCGCCTTTCAACTGCGGGATGGAGGCACTTATATTCGGAAGCTTGATGATATTGGCATCGGGTTTTTTAGTGAGCTCGCCGAGCGCGGTAAGCTCATCGGGTATTCTTTGATTCTCGGTAAGGAACTCGGGGAAATTAGCGATGATCCTCCCCGAGAGGGAGATGTCCCTCAGTTCAACGTCGATGCCGGCAGTCTTCGTGAAAGCCTTTATGATGGGCAGTAGCGAGTAAGTCGCCAGGGCCGGTGCTTCATCAACTGCCGTATACATGATCTTTTCGGACATGCGTTCCTCCTGTATGTTCTCTTAACCGACTTAAATTCGCTGGAAAGAGCGGTAGTTCCGCCTTATCGTATATTTTTTTTGAGTCATAAACTTTATTAGATTATTCAGGCATTGTCAAGGGTTTTGATATATTCCCATAAACCACTTCAGCCGCCTTCAGGCAATAAAAAAACCGCCCAAGCATAATAATAAGCGCGTTTTGCGCTATTACCTTGCCCAGACGGTCGGCTTAATTTATATATCGCCTCCGCTCCCCGGGTGTGAACTCACCCCTGCCCGTCAGTCACGGAAGTTTTGACTTTCGTCTATGTGATTATATGGCGGGAATGTATTATAATCCGCGTCCGTTGTCAAGCTTAATTTATCGTCCCGGCCAAGGTAAGTACCTAGATATTCTCGAAAAAAGGCAATAATTTCGCCCGGGTCTGGCTCAGATGTTCGGAAATTACCTTTACATCGCCGAGTACCGGCATGAAGTTCACGTCTCCGTTCCATCTCGGCACCACATGAAGGTGAATGTGGTCGTCGATCCCGGCGCCGGCGGCCTTTCCAAGATTGAGCCCTATGTTAAACCCGGCAGGGTTGATTGCCTTCGTAAGTGAAGAGGTGGAATGACGGAGCAGTCTCCATATGTCCGCGCCCTCCTCGTCATTAAGCTCTTCCAGCCTGGCGACGTGCCTTAGGGGGGCGATAAGTAAATGTCCGCCATTGTAGGGATACTTGTTGAGCATTACGACTGAGACGTTGCCTCTGTAGAGGACTAGCGCTTCTTCGGGTTTTTTCTCAGGAGCCGCGCAGAATATGCAAACGCCACTTTTTGCTGCCTCAATATATTCGGCGCGCCACGGAGCCCATAACTGTTTCATAGCTTATAAGTCGAGACTCAAACTCAGGATATTTTATTTATCCTCTCCCTTATCTCCTTGCCGGCCTTGAAAAACGGGACTCTTTTTGACTCTATGAATATGTTCTCTCCGGACTTTGGGTTTCTGCCCTGCCGTCCGTCACGGGCTTTTATCTTGAAGCTTCCAAAGCCCCTTATCTCGACCTTGTCGCCCTTCGAGAGACTTTCGGTCATGCTATTAAAAAGGGTCTCGACTATGATCTCGATATCCTTTCTTGAAAAGTTGTTGACCTTTGAGGCCACGGCCTCTATAAGTTCGCTCTTAGTCATTAATTCCGCCTCCGTATTCGGTTCGCTCTCAATTATTCAGGGCATGCGCCCTATTATGCTTTTTAAGTAAGGATTATTTGCCGTTAGGCTTCGGGACCATGTACATTATTCTGAGCCCCGAGAAGAGTTCAGTGAAGTCCAGGTTTTTACTTAAGGCATCTCCCATTAACGTCTTCCAAAGACTGAACGCTTTTCTCTCAGTGTAGATTACCGTCGGTTTTCCTTTTATGCCGGCCATCTGGGCGCACAAGTTAATGGCGTCAGTAAGGTCACCCAGCGAATCAACCAACCCCTTTGTCTTGGCCTGAGAGCCGCTTAATATCCGGCCATCGGCTATGGCCGCAACATCCTCGATCTTCATGTTACGCCCTTCCGCCACCGCTTTTATGAACTGCCCGTTTACGTCGCTTATCACCCCCTGAAGAAGCTCTTTTTCGTCCGCCTCCATCTTGCGGAAAGGTGAGCCGGTATCCTTGTACTTCCCGCTCTTTACAACATACCCCTTGAGCCCTATTTTGCCCAAAAGGTCTTCTGCGTCGATGAATTCCACAATTACGCCGATGCTTCCGGTTATGGTCCCTGGATTGGCTACGATCTTTTCAGCAGCTACCGATGCGTAATAACCGCCGGACGCGGCTATCGCACCCATGGAAGCGACGACCTTCTTTGTTTTTCTCAGCCTCTTTATCCCGGAATATATTTCCTGCGAAGGGCCAACGGCGCCCCCTGGAGAGTTTATCCTTATTACGACCCCCTTGACGTCGTCTCTTTCCTCAAGGTCATGAAACTGCTTGTCTATCTCGGCGGAACCGGTTATTACGCCTTCAACCTTTACGACGGCGACCTTGTCACCGCGGCCAAGCCCGCCCCCGAAGGCATACGCAAGCGCTAACGAGAGCGCGATTATAATCAAAAAAACGGCGCCTATCGCGGCGAGAAGGTTCTTTAATATATCCCCTCTCATCAGGACGCTTCACCGCTTTTTTCAGGCTCCGCGCCTTTTTCAGCCTCTTTTTTTACGGCCCTTACGCTTAATCCTATCTTATTGTCCTCGGGGTCGACGTTAAGGACCTCTACCTCCACGATATCCCCAACGTGTATATCGAATCCCTTTTTCTTTCCCCTGCTGAGTTCGGAAACATGCACAAGCCCCTCAAGGCCCTCCTCAAGGCCTACGAATGCGCCGAAGTCAGCTACGCTCGTTACTTTGCCTTCGACTATCATCCCGGGCTTATACCGGTCTTCAACGCCTTCCCAAGGGTTCTTTTCCAAAAGCTTCGTCGAAAGAGAAAACCTCTTGTTGGCGCTGTCGATATTCATGACGATAGCCTCTATCTCCTGGCCCTTCTTAAAGAGCTCGGAAGGGTGCTTTATCTTCTTCCATGAAAGGTCGGATACATGCACGAGGCCGTCGATGCCGTCTTCGATACCCACAAAAACGCCGAAATCGGTAATATTTTTTATTACGCCTTTTATCTTTGTCCCTTTTGGATAGCGTTTTTCAACGTCCTCCCACGGGTTCGGTTCGACCTGCTTAAGACCCAGGGAGATGCGCTTGTTCGCCGCGTCGATATCGAGCACCTGTACCTCTAGGACGTCATTTATCTTGAGCTTCTGCGAGGGGTGCTTCAGTTTCGTCCACGACATCTCCGAGATATGGACGAGGCCCTCAAGCCCTTCTTCTATCTCGACAAAGGCCCCGTAGTCGGTGATGTTGACGACACGGCCTTTTACCCTGGAGCCGATCGTATACTTCTCGGTTACGGACAGCCACGGGTCCGGTTTTGTCTGCTTAAGGCCAAGGGATATCTTACCCTCTTCCTTGTCGTACTTTAAGACCTTTACCGTGACCTTGTCGCCGATCTTCAATATCTGGGACGGGTGCGTGACCTTGCCCCATGAAATGTCCGTCAGGTGCACCAGGCCGTCTATGCCTCCGAGGTCTATAAAGGCCCCATAGTCGGTAACATTTTTTACGACACCCTCCACGAGGCTTCCTTCGTGAATGGTCTCGAGAGTGGCTTTCTTAAGCTCATCCCTCTTCTCTTCCAGTATGACTCGCCTGGAGACGATTACATTGTTCTTCCGCTTATTGTATTTAAGGACCCTGAACTCGAAGCTCTGGCCTACGAGCTTATCCTGGTTTCTTACCGGCTTAAGATCGACCTGTGAGCCTGGAAGAAACGCGGTAATGCCCTTTACGTCGACATAAAAGCCGCCTTTTATCCTCTGCGTTACGACCCCCTCAAGCTGCTTGCCCGTCTCGTATGACTCTACAATATCGTCCCAGACCTTGAACTGGTCGGCCTTGGCCTTTGAAAGGACTATATAACCCCCCTCGTCCTCCCGTCTCTCAAGGAGCACCGTTATTTCGTCGCCGACCTTTACGGTAGGATTACCGTCTTTATCTAGAAACTCTTTAAGCGGAACATGCCCTTCGGACTTATATCCGATATCAACCATTACAGAATCCTGGGTAATCTGCACGACCTTGCCCTTAATGATGTCCCCGTCCTGGAATTCTTTTATCTTGGCCTCGAATAGTTCCTCAAAACTATTCGTGGACCCATCACCGGCGCGGGATTTTTCCTCTCTCCCAATCATTACTGAAAATCCTCCCCCGTTTAATTCTACAAGGATGTAAAAAGACCGGCGGTTAGAGCCGTTCTTTAAGCATCCTGTTGATATTTAACGATATCATAGCATATTTTTGAGTGCAAATCATTTCAGGCATGATTGCTTATTCTTTCGACCACCTCGTTTACGACCCAGTCGGGCGTTGAAGCCCCAGAGGTAATACCCACCCTCGTTACTCCGTCGAACCAGGAAAAATCAATTTCGTCAGCAACCTCAATATGATAGGTCCTTGGCTGTATGGTCTTGCATATCTCCGCCAGCCTTCTCGTATTGGCGCTATTTCTGCCGCCGACTATTATCATAAGGTCGACCTTCTTAGCAAGCTCACCACTCTCTTCCTGCCTTATCGAGGTCGCGTTACATATCGTGTTAAACACCTTTATTTCAGACGCCTTATTTAAACAGAAGCTGACAACGGCCTCAAGCTTTTCCCTGGGGACAGTCGTCTGG
Organism: bacterium; assembly: GCA_027310325.1. Classification (GTDB taxonomy): domain Bacteria; phylum Desulfobacterota; class GWC2-55-46; order GWC2-55-46; family GWC2-55-46; genus JAKAIQ01. The sequence goes on from DAIDBB010000370.1 coordinate 4,596, forward strand.
GCGACGATGCCGATCTTTTTTTTCCTCGGCAGGTCCTTGAGCTCGTCCGGAGATTCGACCACCCGTATATCAGCGGCGCCGTAGCTCACCAGCCCCTTGACCTCCGGGTGCTCCTTCTCACCTACCAGTATAACAGCATATCCCTCATCTGTCAGAAGCTGGACGAGGTCCTGCGCTTTTTTTACGAAAGGACAGGTCGCGTCGACTATATTAAGCCCCTTTTCCCTTGCCGCCCTGTACTCCCCGAGTTTCGCCCCGTGAGACCTTATTATGACGGTCCCGGATGATATTTCGTCTACACTTTTCTTCGCATATATATGAGAAGACTCGAGTTTTTTCACCACCTGTGGATTGTGTATTATCGGGCCGAGGGTATAGATGCCTCCCTTGTTCTCTGTCGCGCATTTATTTGCGGTATTGATGGCGCGTTTTACTCCAAAGCAGAATCCCGAAGACTTAGCTACGAATATTTCCACTTTTCAACCTCGCATCGATTTCTTTTAAGACCTTCCTTACCACTTCTTCAACGCCCATTTCAGTCGTGTCCACGCGTATGGCATCGGCGGCGACCGTTAAGGGGGATACAACGCGCTCCCTGTCGCGCCTGTCCCTTTCCCTGAGTTCGTTACTTACCTCTACATGTCCTGCCTTTCCGGTGGAAGCAAGTTCGAGGAGCCGCCTCTTGGCCCTTGCCTCGTGGGAAGCGTCCAGAAAAAATTTTATATCGGCATCAGGGAAAACAACGGTCCCTATGTCCCTTCCCTCCATTACTACAGACCCGCCCTCGCCGAGACCTCTCTGGTACCCCACAAGAAAATCACGGACGGTTTTTTTTGTAGAGATTATGGAAGCTAGCTCTCCCGCCTTCTGGGTCCGCGCCGTATCCGAATAATCCCTGCCGTTCACCGAGATGCGCCCGCTATCCGCGTCGAATTCGATCTCTACCGTAGAGCAGAAGACTTTTAGAGCTTCTTCGTTTTCAAGGTCAACACCGGCGTCCATCGCAGCAAGGGCCAGCGCGCGGTACATCGAACCGGTATTTATGTATTTCAAATGAAGCTTTTCAGCCACCATCCTGCTTACAGTGCTCTTGCCTACCCCGCCTGGACCGTCTATGGCGACGATAAGGCCTCTTTTAGTCTTTCTCTTCATGAGGCCCTCACAGAATCAAGGACGCTGAAAAACCCTGGAAACGAAACATCTACGCAGCCGGCGCCTTCTATTCCAATCCCGTCCGCGGACCTCAAGGCTGCCATTGACAGAGCCATGGCTATCCTGTGGTCTCCATGGCTCTTTATGACCCCTTTTTTCACATGGCCGGGGCCTACGCCCTTTATTATGATGCCGTCCTCCTTTTCCTTTACCTCAACCCCTATGGAGGCAAGCGACTCCGCCATAACGGCTATCCTGTCGCTCTCCTTTACCCTAAGTTCTCCCGCCCCGCTTACTGTAGTAGTCCCTTCCGCGAAAGCCGCGGCTACGCATATGACGGGGAACTCGTCTATGGCCGGGAGAAGCTCCGCGCCGCTTATCGCTATTCCTTTTAGCCTCGAGCTTTTGACGAGTATGTCGCCAACCGGCTCCCCCGAGACCTCGCGCCTGTTTTCAATGTCGATAGTCCCGCCCATGCGCTTAATGATCTTTATTATGCCGGTCCTTGTCGGATTGATGCCGACGTTCTTTACCAGGAGTTCGGATTCGGGGGCTATTGCGGCTCCGACCATGAAAAAGGCCGCGGACGATATATCGCCCGGCACTATGATTTTACATCCATTAAGCGTTTTTGTCGACCGCACCCTTACGGCATTTCCGCGAACGTCTATGTCGGCGCCGAAGGCCCTCAGCATCCGTTCGGTATGGTCCCTGCTTTTTTCAGGCTCTTCAATTACCGTCTCGCCTTCGGCGTATATGCCGGCCAGAAGGAGCGCGGACTTGAGCTGAGCGCTGGCTACAGGGGTTCTGTAACTGATGCCTTTAAGCCATCGGCCGCTTATTGCGAGCGGAAGATAACTGCCGTTAAGCCTCCCTGATATCGACGCGCCCATCATCGACAGGGGCTCGACCACCCTTTTCATCGACCTCTTCCTAAGGGTGCTGTCTCCTGTTATCACTGAAAAAAACGGCTGGGCCGAGAGTAGCCCGGTGAGAAGCCGCGCTGTAGTGCCTGAATTTCCTGAATCGATGCAATCGGGCGGCTCACCAAGGCCAGCCATGCCCGCCCCGTTGACTATGACCTTATCCTCCTCGGGCCTAACTATCTTAACGCCCATAAGCCTCATTGCGTTAAGGGTGCTTAAGTTGTCCTCCCCTTCAAGGAAGCCCTCGACCTCAGTAACGCCGGTAGCTATGGAGCCTAAGATTATGGACCTGTGGGAGATCGATTTGTCCCCGGGTACCGTTACCGTGCCCTTAAGGCCTCTTGCGGGCGACGCAATGACCGAACCCGCGAATATGTCTTTCTTCTCTCCCATCGCTTTATTTATCCGATATGCGATTTTTTTCAATGAGTGTGTCCCGGAGCCTCTTGGCTCTTTCAAAATCTTCCTTAAGCCCTTCGAGGTCTCCTGCCTCCACCTTCTTTTTTAGCCCCTGAAGTCTTTCTTGAAATTCGTCTATCGTCCTTACTATCGACTCCTTATTCATGGCGCAGATGTCGCTCCACATCTCCGGCGAACTCGAGGCTATGCGGGTAAAATCCCTGAACCCCCCTGCGGAATAATCGAGTATCTCGGGCATTTCCCCTTTCATATCCGCTATGGTATTTACGAGCGTGTAGGCTATCACGTGCGGCAGATGGCTTACCGCGGCAAGGGCCCTGTCATGCTGGACCGCGTCCATTATTATGACCTTCGACCCGGCCTCCTGCCACATGGTCCTTACGACATCAACGGCCCCTGGATCCGTCTTTTCTATCGGAGTAAGGATGCAGGTGCGTCCAGCAAAAAGGTCCGGGAGCGACGCCTCGACTCCCGAATTTTCAGTTCCGGCTATAGGATGACCGGGGACGAAATGCACTCCCCATGGGACGATAGGCGCGAC
>DAIDBB010000041.1 GCA_027310325.1 bacterium
TGGGAAGGGTGGGGAACACCGACAGGCTCAATCTCGAAGCGGTTAAAATAAAGCCGGACAAGCGTGGACTTCTGACTGTAAATGAAAGTTATCAGACCTCGGCGCAGAACATATATGCCATAGGTGACATCATTGGTTTCCCATCGCTCGCATCCACGTCGATGGAGCAGGGAAGGAGGGCCATCTGCAACGCCTTTCAGAAAGAGGGGCTTACCTGCGAGTTCACCGGACACCTGCCTTTCGGGATATATACCATACCCGAGGTCTCCATGGTCGGAGAGAACGAAGAGAGCCTTACCCTTAAGGGAGTTCCGTACGAGGTCGGGTGCGCGTACTTTAGGGAAGTAGCTAGAGGGCAGATCATAGGCGACGTGAGCGGTATGGTAAAGCTTATCTTCGACAGGACTTCGAGACGGCTCCTCGGGGTCCATATCGTAGGAGAAAAGGCTTCCGAGCTTATCCACATCGGGCAGGCGATACTTAATTACGGCGGGACGGTAGATTACTTCAAGGACGCTGTCTTCAATTATCCCACCTTAAGCGACGCCTATAAGGAGGCGGCCTTGAATGGGCTCAATAAATTATGAGAGATGCCGTTTCGGTCAGTAGTTCTATTGACAACGAAATAATCTCCGGCAATACTTATTAATCGAATGAATTGAGCGTCTTGATCACATCTGACGGATATATGTTTTATGCCGAAGAGACTGGAAAAAGATAACAGAGAGGAACTCGTACACATCGGCGCCGGCAAGGTCACGCTTGAAGGGGCGTTGGCGATACCTGACGGAGCGCCGGGTCTAGTCCTTTTCGCGCACGGAAGCGGCAGCAGCAGATTAAGCCCGCGGAATAACTTCGTTGCAAGGGAGCTTCGTAAAGCCGGCCTCGGCACGCTCCTGATGGACCTCCTTACGAGAGAAGAAGACACGGTTTACGAGACACGGTTCGATATAAACCTTCTTGCCGAAAGGCTCTCCGAGGCAACGGTCTGGCTGAGAGGCAGGACCGATACCGAGGCGCTCCGTATAGGCTATTTCGGAGCGAGTACGGGCGCCGCGGCGGCCATCCAGGCGGCGGTTTCGGTGGGGCCTGTCATCGGGGCCGTCGTATCCCGCGGAGGAAGGCCGGACCTCGCCGAACCCTATCTTGGAAGGCTTATCACTCCGACCCTGCTTATCGTCGGCGGCATGGACGACGTCGTTATCGAGCTCAACCGTAAGGCTTACGCGATGATGAAGGCCGAAAAAGAGCTGGTTATCGTCCCCGGAGCCACGCATCTCTTTGAAGAACCAGGTACCCTTGAAGAGGTCGCACGCCTGGCGGCAAACTGGTTTAAAACCCATCTCCATCCTGTAAAAACCCATACCCGCTGACGTCTTGCAGTGCTCTATAACACCCCTGCGGGATTATTCGGAAACCATGAAAGCATTGACCGAAGAGCTCGGTCAAAGGACTGCTGATCTTTAGAGTCCCGGTTTTCCGCTCTTTTTGAATATGACCGTAGCGAGGGGAGGCATTATGAGATTTACCGAGAAAGGCCGTTTATGGTAAGGCGTGGGCTCGGCGTCAACACCTCCGGCGTTACCTTTTCCGCTCCCGCCGTATTCGGCGCCATCGCTATTTAGGACCTCTTTCCAGAAGCCGCCCTCGGGAACGCCTATCCTGTAGCCTTCCCTGTAGGCCGGCGTAAGGTTGCATACAACGAGGATTGTGTCTTTTGATGCGCTCCCTTTTCTTATGAAGCTTATGATGCTCTCCTCCGAGTCGTGGAAATCGATCCACTCGAAGCCTTCGTTCGAAAAATCCAGCCCATGGAGCGCCTCTTCGGTCTTGTAGAGACGGTTGAGGTCGCTGACCCACTTCTTGAGCCCGGCATGGTAATCGTACTGAAGCACGTGCCATTCGAGGCTCTCCTCATGGCCCCATTCCCTCACTTGTCCGAACTCTCCCCCCATGAAAAGAAGCTTTTTCCCGGGGTGTCCGAACATATATCCGTATAGAAGCCTTAAGTTAGCGAACCTCTGCCATTCGTCTCCGGGCATCTTCCCGATGAGGGAACCTTTGCCGTGGACGACCTCATCGTGAGAAAGGGGAAGGACGAAGTTTTCAGTGAAAGCGTACCAGATGCTGAAGGTGAGCTCGTTATGGTGGTACTTTCTGTAGAACGGGTCACGGGAAAAATACTTGAGCGTATCGTGCATCCAGCCCATGTTCCATTTCATGCCGAAGCCGAGGCCTCCGACGTGTGCCGGTTTCGAGACCATCGGCCAGGCGGTAGACTCCTCAGCGAAGGTCTGTACGTCCGGAAACCCGCCGTAGATCGCCTCGTTAAGCTTCTTTATGAAGTTTATCGCTTCGACATTCTCCCTGCCGCCGTACTCGTTAGGTATCCATTCGCCGTCCTTTCTCGAGTAATCGAGGTAGAGCATGGACGCTACCGCGTCGACCCTCAGGCCGTCGATGTGGAACCTGTCGAGCCAGAAAAGGGCGCTGCTTATAAGGAAGGCCTTTACCTCGTTTCTTCCGTAATTGAATATGTAACTGTTCCAGTCGGGGTGGTAGCCCTTTTTCATGTCAGCGTGCTCGAAAAGATGGGTCCCGTCAAAATAGGCAAGCCCGTACTCATCCGAAGGGAAGTGCGAAGGCACCCAATCGAGGATAACCCCTATGCCGTTTTGATGGAGATGGTCTATGAGGTACATGAAGTCCTGAGGGGTGCCGTACCGGCTAGTGGGAGCGAAGTACCCAAGCGTCTGGTATCCCCATGACCCGTAAAAAGGGTGCTCCATTACTGGAAGGAGTTCCACATGGGTAAATCCCATCTCCTTGACATACTCAGAAAGCCTGGGGGCGAGTTCCCTGTAGTTCAAGAAGCGGTTGCCTTCCTCCGGGACCCTTCTCCAGGACCCGAGATGGACCTCGTAGATCGAGACCGGGCTCTTGAGGGAATTGTGCCTGTGCCTTTCTTCCATCCATTCCCTATCGTTCCAGGAATAGTCGAGGTCCCAGACGATCGATCCTGTCTTTGGAGGCGTCTCCCAATGAAAGGCGAACGGGTCTCCCTTGTAGGCCCTGTAGCCGTGATACCTTGAGACGACGTAGTATTTGTAGATCGCGCCCTTGTCGACACCGGGGATAAAACCTTCCCATATCCCGGACCAGTCATCGCGGACTTTCAGGGGATGGGCCGACGTGTCCCATTTATTGAAGTCCCCCACGACAGCCACACTCCTGGCGTTCGGCGCCCAAATGGCGAAATGGGTCCCCTTGACCCCGTTTACGGTCATAACATGGGAGCCGAGCCTTTCGTAGAGCTTGAAGTGGCTGCCTTCCTTGAAAAAATAGACGTCAAGGTCCGTTATGGGGCTTGAGTCGAACGTTACCCCTTCGATCGTCTTTGTCTGCATGCCCAAAATATATCACAGATTGAAGAACTCCGCCATAAAGACGGAGTTCTTATGGTGGTGGATAGGTCATTTGTATTGGCCGCCTTGACCCGCCTTAAGGGGCAGGATTACGGTGGGCTCCATACAGAAAAATTTAAGGGGCTTTAAGCTACGGGCCGCCTTTACTGCGGAATCCCGGAAAATCTTTGGAATTATATTGAATTCCCGTCTCTGTTCTATTAATATTGTCACATGAAAAGAAGCATCCCTTCCGGGCCTTCAAAGATCAAAAAATCAAAGACCAGAAAAGTCATTTTAATATCTAATGACGACGGCATACGTTCCGAAGGCATCCTGGAACTCGCTTCGGCATTAAAACGAATGGGAACGGTCTATGTGGTCGCTCCTGACAGGGAAAGGAGCGCAGCGAGCCATTCGCTTACGCTCCACCGTCCGCTCCGGGTGGAGGAGGTGGCCCCCCGGACGTTCGCCGTTGACGGCACACCGACGGACTGCATAAGCCTTGCCGTAAATGGAATATTGCCGGAAAGGCCTGACATAGTTGTCTCGGGTATAAACAAGGGAGGAAACCTCGGCGAGGACGTGACTTATTCAGGGACGGTGTCGGCGGCCATGGAAGGCACTCTCCTCAATATCCCGTCGATAGCGGTATCGCTCGTAGCGAGGGAACATTTCGATTTCAGGGCCGCGGCCGCGTTTGCGGCCA
>DAIDBB010000433.1 GCA_027310325.1 bacterium
TGACTATCTGAAGCGTATGCCAGCCTTCTATGCCGTTACCCCCAGGATCACAGCCGTTATGTGGTTGACCGGCAGGCCCGGTATCAAGTATCTGGATGTGATAGTCGAAGCCGACCTCGAGAACCCTCATATAAAGAAAATGATCCACGCAGATGGAAGCCTGCGTTGTAGACGCACCAGTCACCGGATGTGTTACCGTATTGATCGTTATAACCCTGTTTATATTGCAGTTCGCCACGCTTACGCCGCCGGATGAATTGCTGAAGGCAGTCTTGACATTAGAGTACGCGCTTGAGGGGTTGCTCGACTGGTTAAGGAGCTCGACGCTGGCTGCGTTCGAAAGACCTGAATTATCCTGGCTGTTATAATAGGACTGAAGACTGCTCGCGTTCGAAGCGGCCCCTCCCGCGCACCCGGACGTATCCTGGCCGTAATATGCGATGGTGTTGCCGATTATCTTCGCATCCGTTACCGAAAACCTGGCATTCGTTTTCTGCACCGCTCCTGCCGCTCCGCCCCCTATGTCCTTCAAGACCGGCGAATAATCGCTGTAGGCCGCGCCGCAGCTCTGATTAACGCAATAGCAGCCCCCGAGGTCGGTTATGGAGGCCGGCTGGAGCGCCGCTTGAAAATTACCTCCCGCGATCCACAGGTAGTATTTGCAGTTCAACCAAGTACCGGGATCGCAGTAGACGGCCCCGTTTGAACAGACGCCCGAGAGACTAAAAGGCAGCGAATAGGTATAATCCAAGATCCCATCGAAATTCGTATCCTGTCTTACCGTCGCATTCAGATCCCCCGAGGCGGAGGCTGTTACTGATACTTCGAGGAAACTTGATGTCGAGGGGCATGTAAGCTGCGCGTTGAAGGATTTGCTTCCGTCGAGCGTAGACATGGGAGTGTTGCTCGATGTTATTGGCCTGGATACATTGTTGTCAAAGCTCCCGGTGGAGTCATAATTGCCGCCTGTTGCGCCGTATATGGCTGATGCGGCATCTTCAGGCGCGATTCCCCACGAAGCCGGAGCGGAAAAAAGACCGACTGCAAACGCATAGGCGATCAAAGTGGCCAAAAACCTTATTATCATCATAAAAAAGTCTCCCGGAACGCCATATATCAAGGCGTCTATTCATGTATTACTCCGAAATACTCAATTTCCGAAGAATGGCCAAACCGCTGTCATCTAAGAGAGAAACCCTGTATTGACAGTCATTAATTAATGCTATACAATATATCAGTGATATATAAGTTATACAGGAGGTAAGGTATGGCGACCCAGATGATTATAAGGATGGACCCTGATCTAAAGGAAAAACTTAATAGGCTTGCCAAAACCGAAGGCAAAACCACAAGCCAGATGGTAAGAGAGTTGATTGAGGACTATATCAAGGAGCACGACATCAGTTCCTATATCGATAATCTCTGGGACAGAGTCGGCAAAAAGCTCAAAACCAAAGGGGTAACGCCTGCAGGTATCGATAAAGCCATCAAGGATGTGAGGAAGAAGTGATGAAGGCGGTCATAGACACGAACGTCTTCATATCATCCTTCTTCGGCGGTAACCCAAGGAGGATTATTGATTTATGGAGAACGGAGCTGATTACCCTGTGTCTCTCAAAAGACATCCTTGATGAATACATCAAGGTGTTAGGAAGGATAGGCTTGAAG
>DAIDBB010000444.1 GCA_027310325.1 bacterium
TACCTGCAGAGCATAAAGAAGTAAACCTGTATCACGGCGAATCTGCCCTTCTCAAACAAACATAAAGGGGCTATGGAAATTTCCATAGCCCCTTTAATTATTTATTCTATAAAACTTAAAAACAATTATTCATCAAAAAAAATTTAGTTCTATTAAGAATATCTTGACTTTTATGGGGGGGGGTAAAATGATTCGCAAAAAAATGGAGGTGTAAAATTATGACTGATATTAATACAGTTAATTCGCAAAAAAAACTACCAATGGTAAATCTATTGTTTGGTTGATTTTATCATTTATTGCTTCGATTGTCGCTCTAATGCTTATAGTCAAAGGCGAAAAAAGTTATGGTTTTGGAAAACTTGCCTTGGGGTTCATTCTTTCGGCGCCGCTTTCATTTATCGCAGCTTTGGTGGGCGATATGCTAAGAAAAATAGCCATGCCAGACGCATTTTTTAGTTCGGGAATGGGCGATACACTAAAAAAGAAATTGTTCTGGGCAATTGGTCCTCAAGTAATTGGCCTTTTATTGGCACAGGGCGTTGTTTGGGGAATACTTATAAAATAATTACCTTATTGACAGAGGAATTTTGCCTTACTTCCCGGCGTGCATCTCCTCTTCGACCTTCTCGGCAAGGAACATCTTAAGAAGCGACTGATAAGGCACATCCCTCTTATTGGCGAGGGCCTTAAGATGCTCGAAGAGCGATTCCGGGAGCCTTATGGAAATGGTCCTGGTGGATGGCTTGAGATTCGGGAATACCGCTTTTCTGGCCTTCGAGTAATCGATATACTCCGTCGAGTCGTGGGCAGCCCAGAACTCCCTCTCCTCTTCCTCATTCCTGAACTTTGGCACTTTTTTCAATTTCTTCATAGGCTTTCCTTTCTTTCCTGTTCATGTCCCTTGCTGATATTACCCTTATTTTGTTCTTTCTTACAGTAAAGACGATAAAAAGGGACCTTTCGTTGTCGGTCTTGCCCAGTGCATAGTACCGGTCTTCCGACCGGGAATGGCCCGCGTCCTCTCGTACGAGAACTGGGGTATTAAAAAAGACCTCTTCGCACTCAATGTGGCTTACGCCGTGCCTTTCCAGGTTCTTGGTGAAATTCCCCCTGTCCCATTCAAACCCCTCTACTTTAGATGGTATTTCATCCTCTTTGGCCATATTGTATATTACCAATATATACAAATAAGCCCCGCCTGTCAATCCCTGTTTCAGGGCATTTTCCCGCCTCGATTTTCCTCTTTTACGGTCCCGGCCCGTGCTATAATACATGGCCCTGACACCCTTTAAAGGATGCATGAAGTGTTCCTGAAATCTCTAAATAAGCTCCAGCTCGAGGCGGCTACCTTTGGGGCCGGCCCGCTCCTTGTCCTTGCCGGCGCCGGCAGCGGCAAGACCAAGGTATTGACCTCCCGCATAGCCCACCTGATATTGAACGGAAAGATGGAGCCCAAAAAGATACTTGCCGCCACGTTCACGAACAAGGCCGCAAGGGAGATAAAGGAAAGGCTCGTGCCGTTCATAGGGGAGCGGACCGAAGAGCTCTGGGCAGGGACTTTCCATACGATAGGCTTAAGGGTGCTCCGCGAGGAGAAAAAGGCGGCAGGCGACGCCGCGGAGCTGACCATCTACGACGAGGAGGAGCAGGATCTTCTTATAAGGCTCGTCATGTCGGAGATGTCGATAAACGAAAGGGATGTCCCGTACAAGGCCGCCCGGTTCGAGATAAATATGGCGAAGAATAGCGATCTCGGCCCCGAGGATCTCGCCTGCAAGAGCAAACACCTCTTCGCCGACGTAATAGCGGCGATATACCGGGAGTACGAAAAGAGGCTTGCCGCAATGAACGCCCTCGACTTCGGCGACCTCATCTGCAAGCCCCTCAAGCTCTTCAGACAAAGGCCCGAGGTCCTCGAAAAATACCGGGAGCGGTTCGACCATATCCTTGTAGACGAGTACCAGGACACGAACGGGAGCCAGTACCGGCTTACGAAGACCCTTGCCGGGAAAAAGAGGAACCTGTTCGCGGTCGGCGACCCGGACCAGTCGATATACGGCTGGCGCGGGGCGACTATCGAGAACATCCTCAACTTCAAGGCCGACTACCCGGAGGCCCGGATAATAAAGCTCGAACAGAACTACAGGTCCACCGGGAACATACTCTCGGCGGCCAACTCGGTAATTAAGAATAACGGCGAGAGGCTCGAAAAAACGCTCTGGACAGATAACCTCGGCGGCGAGCCCGTACACTACGAGGAGTGCCTTAACGAGTACGGCGAGGCGCGCTTCGTCGTAGACCGCGTGAGGAACCTTATGGCCATGAACCCCGGAACGGGCTACAGGGACTTTACCGTGCTATACAGGACCAACACCCAGTCCCGGCCATTCGAGGAGATGTTCTTCGAGGAGGGGGTGCCGTACACGATAGTCGGCGGCTACAGGTTCTTCGACAGAAAAGAGATAAAGGACGCCCTCGCCTATCTCAAGGCCCTCCGGAACCCGGACGACTCGCTCAATTTCCTGCGCATCATAAACGTCCCCCCCAGGGGCATAGGCAGGGCCGCCCTCGAAAAGGCGCATTCTATAGCTAGGGCCGAAAACCTGTCGCTCTACGGCGCGTTCAGGCGCGGCGTTGAAGACGGCGTATTCAAGAACGAATCCGTAAGGGAATTCATCGGCACGTTCGAGAACCTTCGGTCAGAGATCTCCGTCAGGCCGCTCCACGAGTTCACGCGCCGCGTCCTCGACCTTACGGGCTACCTCGACATGTGGGCCGAGAAAAAGACCGAGGACGCGGCGGAAAGGATAAAGGGCCTCGACGGGCTGGTGGCCGCCATAAAGAACTATGAGGCCGGGAACCCGAAGGCGACGCTCGCGGATTATCTCAACCTCGTGTCGCTCATGAGCGACGCCGACTCGTATGAGGACAAATACAACAGGGTGACCCTCATGACCATCCACTCGGCAAAGGGGCTCGAGTTTCCCTATGTGTTCATGGCGGGCATGGAAGAGGGGCTCTTCCCGCACAAAAGGTCCATAGACGGCGAGACCGTCGAGGAGGAAAGGCGGCTCTGCTACGTGGGCATGACGCGGGCCAGAAAGGAGCTTTACCTCCTGTCGGCGAAACAGAGGGCCTCGGGAAAGGAGACGAACACCGCCGCGCCTTCGAGGTTCCTTAAAGAGATAGACCCGGCGTTTATAAGGGTGAAGGAGCCTCCGCCCGAAGGCAGGGCCGAGGACCACATAGCGAAGATAAGGAAGCTCCTGGGGTCGTAACGCCGCGCCGGGGTTTTATTTTCACCCTTTTCTAAAGGTGGAAAAAGGGGGATTATAGGATAACCATAATCTCCCCCAACCCTCTTTAGGAAAAAGGGGAATCCTAAAAAAGTACAACGCAGTATAAAGGCATTTATTACATTCGCCCCTCAGCAGCAACCCGAGACTTTTTAATACTGGCGTAATACGAACGTAAGAAATGTCTTTAGACGAGGCGGACGACGGGGAAAACCGCAGGCGTACTTTTAGAGTACGTCGAGGATTTTCCGAGGAGGACAACAACGTATAAAGGCATTTATTACGTTAGCCTTACCTCGCGGCGAGGTCCTTTTCGAGCATCTCCTTCAGGATCTCCCTGTGGCAATGTTCGGCAGCCTTGCACGCACAGAGTATGGTCACGTTCCCGTGTGTCCTTATTATCTCTTTAAGCTCTTCGTAGGCCTTCTTTTTCTCTTCGCTCTCGAACTCGTCCCTGTAGCTTTTGACGAACTTCTCCCAGCCGAGCTCCTTACCTTTCCACTTCTTTATGAGGCCGGGCCCGGCGCCGAGGCCCTTTAGCCAGTATCCGGCCTTCTCCTTCTTTACGCCCCTCGGCCAGTACCTTGTGACGAGCACCCGTGCCCCGTCGTCCTTTGATACGGGATCATATACGCTTTTTATCTTTATCATATTTCATCCCGCGCGGCCCCTTCCCGCCCGGGCGGGAAGGGGCCGCGGCTTTATCTGGCAGGATGCGGAAAACCCTTTGAGAGAACCTTTTTGGCGCTGCGCACGGCAATTGTTTAACGTACCTCAAAAAGGACGTTATTCCTGATAATTCATTGAGCGAATTGCCGTCCGCACGGACAAGCTTCTCTCAACTCGGACTTTAATAGAAAAATTGAAGAACTCCGCATAAATGGCGGAGATTCTTCATGGCAAGGAATGGTCATTTGTATTGCCCGCCTTGACCCGCCCTTAAAAGGGCGGGATTGCGGCGGGCTACCATTCAGTTCTTCCTGACAACCCCCCCCAAAAAAAAAGGGGGTCTTGTCAGGAACTAAAAGTCTTTGAAGGTCTGGGGAAGGGGGAAAACCCTTCTACAGTTCGGCAGCTCGCCGACTCACGAAGTGATAAGGCGAGCTATAAAAATAATTAATTTCCCCCCGATTGAAGCCGTCTAAGATGGATTCAGCAAGTTTCCCCCAAAAGGGTTCTTCCCCATCCTGCTAGGTCTTTTCCCCTTTGCAGGTGCATTCCGAGGATTTTTTCTTACAGCCGCTGCATACCCCGTTCTCTATCGGTGCGCCGCATTTCTTACATGGCGTACATCCGCATGTCTGACACATAAGCACCTCCTTTTTGTTTTTCCGGAAGGGAATCTCCATTCCGGCGGCATGAGGCCGCGGTTTTGACTATCTTCAGCCCCTCTTTTAAGTATTGTAAGGATAAACGGCGTTGTCAACAGGGCCGCCTGCCCCGCAAAGGAAAAAAGGGCCGCGACGCGAAAACCGCGGCCCTTAAAGGTATTTTCGAGGGGTCTTAATTCCTGCCGGTCGGGGCCGGCGGAACGCCCGCTTCTATCTTCTTGTATCCTTCCGGTATGTCGAAAAAGGAGCTGACGGCCGCGTCCCTCTTGATGTTCTTCCACGTAATGGTGGTGGACCTGTCCTCCGTCTGGAACCTTACCGGAAGGTTATCGAGGTCGGCAGCCTCCCAGACGAACCCGGAGCTTTCCATTTTTCCGTTCCTCTGGACATTAACATGGTATTTCTTCGCCGGGTGCCCGTCGACGCTGTCCTCCCCGATAAGCTCCTTTTCCATCTTGACGTTAAGGGCGTTAAATGGCGGCAGCAGATCGCGCCTGGGGTCCATCGGCATCTCGACGTAGAGCCTGTTCTCGGGCATCAGCATCCAGACCGCCTTTTTATCCCCACGGAGGATCATTACCGCCCGCTTGCCCGCGGAATTCATCTCCATCCGCTGCAGATTGTCCCTGACGTAGACCTTTGAGGTTATCGTGCCGACCGGAGAGACGCTTTCGAGGTCGGCGGAATAGTTGGCGGCGGCGGCAAAAGACGCCCCCGCGAAAATGGACACGATAAATACCGTGAGTAAGACCGTCCTTGCGCGCATGATGACCTCCTTTTTGCCGCGATACTTTACCACAGTTCAAGGGGCCAAGACAAGGCCGTCTTCCCCGACAGCTACTTTAAAAAAAACGGGGCCAGGGTGCGCACCCTGGCCCCGTAGAAGACACTCGTAAGCGCTCCTCAGGCCTCCGCAAGGGCGGCCCTGAAAGCCGAACGCTCTCCGCCCTCCTCTTCGGCATGGATCCTGAAGCTTGCCGCTATGTCGCGAAGTTTTCCCGAGAGTTTGGTGAGGTCGTCGGTCGCTCTCGCGATCTGGCCGACGTCCCCGGCGGTCCTCGTGGAGACGTCGGACACGGCCTCTATGTCCGCGCTTATCTGGGTCGCCGTTACCGACTGCTCCTCGGTTGCGGTGGCTATCTGCTGTATCATGCTCGTGAGGTTGCCCACGTGGCTTATTATCTCCTCAAGCGCCGCTCCGGTCTCCTTCGCGAGCCCCATCGCCTTCTCGACGGCATGGACCTCGGTCTCGATGGTCGCGCGCGCCCTGCCCGCGTCCGCCTGGATGGCCTTCACCATCGCGGCGACTTCCTTCGTCCCCGCGGTCGTCCTTTCGGCGAGCTTCCTCACCTCGTCGGCCACGACCGCGAAGCCCCTTCCGTATTCCCCGGCCCTCGCGGCCTCGATGGCGGCGTTAAGGGCAAGGAGGTTGGTCTGGTCGGCTATGTCGTTTATGACGTTTATAATGGAACCTATCTCGTCGGAACGGGAGCTCAGCTCGGCCACCACGGCGGCGGAGTCTTTGACGATGGGGACGATGCCCGCCATCCCTTCGACGCTCTTCGTCACCACGGCGCCGCCCTTCTCCGCGGCCATGCTGATGCTCTTGGCGGCCTCCACCGCGCTCATCGAGTTCTGGGCTATCTCCTGAATGGTGGCGCTCAGTTCCTCCGCGGCGGTGGCCACCTGCGAGGCGCGTCCCTTCTGCGACTCCGCGCCATCGGCTATGCTCGATGACGACGCCGAAAGCCCGTTCGAGGTCGAGACGAGCGAGCGGCTCGCGTTCTGCATCTCCTTTATGACGCCGTTTATCTCGTTCGTGAAGTAGTTGAAGCCCCCGGCGAGCTCCCCTATCTCGTCGTCCCCCGTAACCGGGAGCCTTGTGGTGAAGTCGCCTGTAGTGAGCCTTCTAAAGCCCTCGAGCATGGTCTTTATGTGCCGTATGACGTAGTAGGAGAGGAAAAACGCCAGTATCCCGAGGACGATCGCAAGCCTGATCGCGCCTATCCCGGCGGTCTCGATGTTATTGAAACGGATGTCTTTCTGCACGTCCTCGGTAGAGAACTCCATGCTTATGGCGCCGAGCACGTCCCCTTCCTGGGCGTACTTGTGGCACCCGGCGGTCGACGAGCAGCTCTTTTTTGCCGTAAAGGGGACGAGCACCCTGGCGCTATAGCCGTCGAACCTGTAGATGGGCTCGCCTTTCTTTATCACTTCGTTATCGAGGCTGTCCCTGGGCGCCTCCCTCGGGTCCGTTGAAATCGGGCCCGGGTTCTCTATGTCCGCCTCGGCTTTCTTGACCGCGGCCTGCAGCGACCTTATCTCGTCCCTCAAGTCGCTCGCCTCGTCCCTGTCTTTTGTCCTCGCGAGGTCCTTTTCGAGCCTGGCGATCTTACCGCTGTCTTTGTCGATTATCTCCCTGGCCCTCGGGACGACGTCGTCTTCCTTGACCCTCTTGAAGATCTCGTTAACGAGCGGGCTCCTTATTATCCTTATGTTCTTTACCCCGCTAATCTCCTGCTTCATGGTGTCGAGCATGCTGAAGCGCATGCCCATCTTGCCTTCCCTCATGAGGGTATTTAGCGTCGTCCTTACGCTCTCGGCGTAGACGAAGGTCCACTTGCGGATGTCCTTGTGCATGATATTCTTTTCCTTGTTCATGCCGAACCAGACATCGAAGGCCGTTAAGACCACGAGGATAAGCCCTATCGAGACCAGGAACTTCGCGCTCAGTCTCAAGTCCTTGAACTTCTTCATAAAATCATCTCTCCATGTTAGAGGCCGCTACTCGTGCTTTCCCTCAAGCGGATAAAGCTTGTGGAACGCGTCCGAGTCCTTCAGCGCCTCTTTAAGGTTGAACCTGTACTTCGCGTCTATGTTCGGCTGGAAAGGGGTGTCCTTGTGCTCGTGGCACCGCCTGCAGACCGCCTCGTTTATCGACCCGAAAAGCTGGCCCGCTGCCTTCGCCTCCTCAACCGTAAAGGTCGTCGTCTTCTTCTTGTGGATCTCCCTGTATTCGCTTCCAGGGCCGTGGCACATCTCGCAGCCTATGCCGGCGAGCCCCGGGGTCGTCGCATCGTCCACGAACCCGCCTTCCTGCTTGTAGCCCGTGGTATGGCACTTGAGGCACTTCTCGGTCGATCTATAGTCC